>NZ_JBQFPV010000017.1:0-91090 GCF_056536565.1 Ruegeria sp. CK3 | reverse complement strand
GGCGGTGAAGGCCGTGCCGCTGAGCTGTTCGCCATAGAGGCCATAGTTGCAGCGCTGAGGGCTGTTCATGCCCTGCGGTAGCGCGCCAGGCAAAGCCTCGGTCTCAAAATCGTTGCCGAAGCCTGGCATATAGCCGGGATGCGTTCCTACAGGTGTGACGGCCTGCGTAAGACCATGCGGTTCAGCCTTGTTGGTCATCTTGAACTCCTCGGTTTTCTGCTTGTGAATTATTAGTTGTTTTTGTAACTAACAAGCATGTCCGAAGAAAAAGATGATTTTGATCTGCAGAATTTTTTGCCGTTCCTGTTGAATCAGGCAGCTGAGGCAGCCTCGTTAGAGTTTCAGCGCCTCTACAAAGAACGCTATGGCATGCTGCGCAGCGAATGGCGGGTGCTGTTCCATCTGGGTGTCTTCGGCACTCTGACCGCGAAAGAGATTGGCAAGCGCGCGAAACTGCACAAAACCAAGATCAGCCGCGCGGTTCATAAGTTGGAACAAAGCCGCTACCTCAAGCGCACAAGGGATGAGGGTGACCGAAGGGTCGAATGGCTAACGCTGACACCTGCTGGTCACACCGTCTATCGTGAACTGAGTGGTATCGCAGAGCGTTATGACGCGAAACTGGCGGGCGCATTCTCGGAAGAAGAGGCCGCCATGCTGAGGAAAATGCTGCGGCGACTAGCAGGGATGGCATAAGGTCTAGTAATTTCCATGACGCGGCCCACATTCAGGGCAGTACTTTGACGGACACTTCCATGACCTCTTCAGATCCCATCTTTGACCTTATCGACTGGCTTGTTTCCAAAGGGCTTGAAGGGGCTGGTCAGGAAGAATTGCTGGATGGCTTTTGCAACCGCCTGATTGATCTGGGCCTTCCACTGATGCGATTCCACGCGGCGCAGTCGACGCTGCATCCGCTTTATGGCGGTACTGGCTATAGCTGGTATCGGGATTCCGGCGGGGAATCCGAGCGGTTCGCAAACACGGACACCCCAAGCGAAGTCTGGCAACGCAGTCCCCTCTATGCGCTGCTTCATGAGGACATGGATGACCTGCGGGTGCGACTGGTGGACCAGAACGAACCAAGCCGTTTCCCCTTGCTGAATGAACTGCGAGAGATCGGGGCGACGGATTACTATGCAACGGGTGTTTCGTTTGAACGCTCAGAACAGGTGCGCCCGGCGGGTGAGAAAAAGATCGGTGACGGAGTGCTGATGTCCTGGACCAGCGACGCTCCGACCGGTTTTGATGACAGCGATCTGGGGAAAATCCATGTCGCTCTGCCGCATCTTGGGCTTGCGTTGAAATCCGCCAAGAACCAGACCATGGCCAAGGACCTAATGCGCGTCTATCTGGGGCGCGATGCGGGGCGGCGTGTCCTGTCTGGCGAAATCCGGCGCGGTTCGTTGCAACAGATTGATGCGGTAATCTGGAATTTCGACCTCGAAGGCTTCACCACCCTGTCTGAGGATATGCCGGGTCACGAGATCATCGACATGCTGAACGACTATCTGGCCGTTGCCGTGGGTGTGGTGCACGACAATGGCGGCAACATTCTAAAGTTCATGGGTGACGGGCTGATGGCCATGTTTGATGTGGGAGAGAGCGACGCTGATGCCCGTGCGGCTCTCGCAGCCGTCGCCATGTTGCAAAGCCGGATGGAAGAGCTGAACGCGCGACGACTGGCAGATGGGCAGAGGGTGGCAAATTTCACCCTGGCGCTGCATTCGGGTGAGATCCTTTATGGCAATATCGGCTCGGAAACCCGTCTGGATTTCACGGTGATTGGCCCTGCGGTGAATCAGGCGGCCCGGATTGCCGGGATGCATCGGTCGTTGGGCCAGAGGATTCTCGTCTCCGACGACGTCGCCCGCGCCGCACAACCTTGCAGCCAGGAACTGATTTCGGTCGGGCGCTACATGTTGCGCGGTGTGAACGAACCGAAAGAGCTGTTTACGATCTACAGCCCCACGCAGGTCTCGGACGAGACAGAGGTCAAGAACGCAACGTAACGGTGGCGTGGCTCGTGCCGTGGTGAAACCTTCTGGTCAAATGGGAAAAAAGGGGCGGGCCGTCTAGGCCCGAAAAGGGCGCATGTTCGGGAAGGTTCTAAAATACTCGGTTGGGACGTTGGCATTGGCTGTTGTCGCAGCAGGTGGTTACCTGTGGATCGCGCCACCGGATCTGTTGAAAGTGGGCACCAACTATTCCGCCAAGATCGTCTGTTCGAACGTGTTCCTGGCCGGGCGCGATGCAGAGACTGTGTTGCAAAGCGATGTTCAGGCGCCGGGACATCCCTTGCTGAAGCAGGTTTCGGTCAGCGTCGACGAACAGGGCCAATCGGTTGAGGCGCGGATGTTTGGCGTCTTCGCTCCGGCCACATCCCAGTATCGTCCCGGTTTGGGGTGCACCAACGTTCATGCGGCAAAGCTGGCAGATCACACGCTGCCCGAACCTGCGCCCGTAGCCAATGGTCTTTGGCCGCATGGAAATGAGGTGGTTCTGTCCGAGAACCCCGCGCTGACTGATGTTTTGTCGAACCCGTCCTTGCTGGGCGAGGGCTACCGCGCTGTCGTGCTGGTCAAAGACGGGCGCATCATTTCTGAGGCTTATGCTGATGGCTTTGATGCCGAAACCCCTTTGCTGGGGTGGTCGATGACCAAAACGATCACTGCGGGGCTAATTGGTACGCTGATCCAGTCGGGCGACATGGCGCTGGGCGATGATCATACGGACGTCTTCCCAGATTGGGCCGGGGACTCGCGCCGCGACATCACTGTCGAGGATATGCTTGCCATGTCCAGCGGCTTGCAGTGGGATGAGGAATATGGCGACGTCTCGGACGTAACGCGGATGCTGTATCTCAAAGATGACATGGTCGATTTCGCCGCCGGACGCCCCGCCGCCAATCCCACCGCGACCGAGTTCAGCTATTCCTCGGGCACGTCCACAGTTCTGTCGCGGGTGTGGCAGGGCCAGCTTGAAGAGGGCGACCTTGGCTACCCGCGCACAGCACTATTCGACCCTCTGGGCATGCACTCAGCTGTGATGGAGACCGATGGGGCAGATACATTCGTGGGTTCAAGCTACATGTACGCCACCGCGCGCGACTGGGCGCGCTTTGGGCAATTTCTGCTGCAAGGCGGTGTTTGGAAAGGGCAACAGATCTTGCCCGAAGGCTACACCGATTGGATGTTTGAACCTGTCGCAATCTCGGACGGAGCTTATGCCAAAGGGCATATGTGGCTGGACGGCCCACGTGGTAAGCCGCAATTCGAGGACACCGTCTGGCTGCAGGGCCATGACGGCCAATCCGTCGGCATTTTTCCTTCGCAAGAGATGGTCGTGGTGCGTTTGGGGCTGACGCCGTCACGGTTGGGATATTCGCCACTGCCTTTGGCCAAGGCTCTGATCGCTGCTATGGGTGACGGCTGAGCTGCTGCAGCGTACAGACGGCGGTCGCAGGTTTTCCTCTTGCTCTGACCTGTTGCGTCGATCTCCGAAAAGAGATGCCAGCGCGGATTGGCCAAATTCGGGTTTCTATCCTGAAGAAGAACCACCTGCTCGCAGGCATATCGGTCCAAACGCACTCCTCCTAGCCCTCGATGCTGACCAGTCCCGAAAACTCATTTCTGGCGACACTTAGAATAATCTCCGAAAGGAAGGCGAACGTCTTGTGGTGACCGCTAGATTTTCGCCAAACCAGACCGATGGACCTGTTCAACCGTCCCGGGCGATAGGGCACCAGAACCACATCTCCGCCGATCTCTGGGATTTCAGATGCGGCGTAAAGCGAGGGAAGAAAGGACACGCCGATATTCATCGCTGTCATCTGCCGAATTGCGTCAAGACTGGTGCCTTCGTAGTCGTAAAGGAGGTTGGCCCCCAGGCTATTGGCGAGGTCTGCAACTTGGTTGTGAAGCGTGAATCGACGAGAGAGCGCCAGAATGTTCTCACCCTTCAGATCTTCGTCATTGGCTATTTCTTTTTGGGCGAGACGGTGATTTCGGGCCACCGCAAGTTTCAGAGGTTCCCGAAGCAGGCGCAGGATCGTGACGTCTGACGAGCTCACCGGCAGTTGCGTCAAAATTAAATCGTGCACCCCGCTTAGAAGCTCCTGCAACAGCTCGGATGGCGCCCCATCTCGCACCGTCAGTTTTAGGTTCGGGTGGTTTTCATGAAGGTGGTGAAAAACACGTGGCAAAAGGTACGGACCGAGGGTTGGTGATGATCCTAGTCGGAACGTGCCTGCAAGCTCGGACTTCATCCGACCTGACGTCTCTTGCAGCAAAGCGACCTCCGATAAGATGCTCCGGGTTTTTTCCAGTACTTCGCGCCCTTCAGGTGTCAGCACTGCTCCGGCTCTGCCGCGCTCGACCAGTTTCAGTTCAAGCGCTGCTTCGAGATTGGCGATCTGCAGGCTGAGAGATGGCTGGCTGATACCTATCCGCTCAGCGGCTTTTCTGTAGTGACCAGTTTCGGCCAGCGCTCGGAAGTAAGTCAGTTGTTTTAGTGTCAGCTGTAAGCTCATTGATAGGTTTTTCCAATCAAAGTTTCTTGCACAATAGGCTATTTTATTGAGCTGAAACAACCATCATTAGAGCGTGACCTGTTTTAGAGCGCTTGTTTTTGGTGCGTTTGCTCGGAGGATTTCATGAATATTCAAAACGAATTTGCCAAAACGGACGATGTCCGCGCATTTCTAGCCTCAGTCCACTTGCCAACTTCGCGATCGCAGGGTGTCCTTTCACGGGACGAAATTGACTGGTGCAAGATGCGTGGCATCGAGTTGGCATATGATCCTGTGCAAATCGGATGGGTGCCTCTGCTCTGTGAGGATGACATATCTGAAACATCCAGTCGGCCTCAATCTCGGCAAATTCGGTTGCGTCCCTGGCAGGCGCAGGATGCAGCTGACTATGCTGCCATGCTCTCGTCAGAACGATTGTGGCAATATTTGCCCGATCGATACCCGGGTGCAATCAGCGAGGATGACGCGCGACAGTTGATCGAATTGACGGGTGAAGACCATCACGAAGTCTTGGCCGCCACGGTAGACGACATTGTCATCGGGCAAGCCAGAATGCTGAGGGTGGGACAAGACAGCGCCGAAATTAGCTATTGGATCGGCGAGCAGCATTGGGGCAAAGGGTATGCCAGCTCCATCGTAGCGCAATTCTGCACACAGTGCTTGCGTCTAAACCCTGAGATTAGTCGGCTTTTTGCGGTTGTGCACGAGAGCAATATTGCGTCACAATCGATCCTCAAGAAGTGCCGCTTTGCCGAGATCTCTCGTGACACTGTCTGGATAACATTCGAGCGCTACCGCCGCGCGTCTTAGGCTGTCGTGCCCGATTGGGGTTGCCAGGTCTGGCGAGTAAGCGGTTCAAATAGCGCTTAGAAGTCGATCTCGACGCCGGGCAAGTTCAACTCGCGCATCATGTCGCGCAGCTCCTGACGCGCGGCGATGTTCGAGATGTTCAGCTGTTTGACGCCGATATCTTTGAGGTCCAGCAAAGTCAGGCCACGGGGAAAGAGCTCGCGGAAGATGACCCGCTCGGAAAAGCCCGAAGCGACACGGAACCCGATGCGTTGCGACAGCATCTCGATCGCGCGTTGCATTTTTTCCTTGTTGACCATGCGCTGAGTACCCACCCGGTTGCGCACGACGACCCAGTCGATCGGTTTCAAACCAGCCTGCGCCCGTAATTGCCGCGCGTTCCAAACCATTTCGGAATAGACCGAAGGGCCGAGGATCTTCTCACCTTTGGAGTCAATCCGGGCTAGCAGGTCGAAATCAATGAAACTGTCGTTCAGTGGTGTGATCAGCGTATCGGCCAGCGAATGCGCCACTTGGCTGAGGCGGGTATGTGAGCCGGGGCAGTCGATCAGGATGAAATCGCTGTCATTCTCAAGCTGCGAAACAGCCGCCGACAGACGATGGTCATAGATATTCTCGCCCGGTTTCAGGGTGCTGGCGTCGATCTCGGGCAGGTCGTGATGACGTGGGCTGGGCAGGGTCGCTTCGGCGTTTTTCAGAAAGTTCGCCCGGTTCTCGAAATAGCGGCCTAGGCTGCGCTGTCGCAGGTCCAGATCCAGCGTGCTGACCTTGCGGCCCAGACGCGCCAGAGCGGTGGCCACATGCATGGAAACGGTCGATTTGCCTGCGCCGCCCTTTTCGTTCCCCACCACGATGATATGTGCCATGCCGTCGTTCCCAAGCCCTACCGTGTTTGTCCACACGTTGTTATTAGCCACTATATGTTGTGTCAGCGGGGAAGAAAAGAACCTCGGAGCGTTGTTTCGACCAATATCAGGCTCTAATTTGGAAAACCCAATCGCTTTCGCAGTTTAGAACGCCATGCTTGCTAAAACCGGGTCCGTGATTCACTGTTCAATTGGGGATCGGACAGGAGGATACCGGTTGGAGCAGCTGTTCCTGAGCGTTCTGAATGTGGTTTTACCGGTCCTGATTTGCGTGGGCATCGGGTATGGGCTGGCGCTTACCAAGTCTCCGTTTGACAATAAGGTGGTCGGAGGGATCGTCTCGCGGGTCGGCTATCCGACCCTGATCCTGTCGCATCTGGCAGGCACCAAGCTGAATGTGGGCACGTTTCTGGATATGATGAGCGCCGCCGCGCTGGCGGTGGCCAGTTTTGGCGCTCTGGGCTTTGTGGCTTTGCGGCTTTTGCGCCTGCCTGTAAGGGCGTTTCTGACCCCTCTGATGCATGGGAATGTGGGTAATATCGGCCTACCGATCACTCTGCTGGCGCTGGGCGATGAGGGGATGGCCTACACAATGGCCTTTGTCGTCGTTGTCCTGATCAGCATCTTTACCGTTGGCATGTGGATCCCGGCGGGTGTGTTCTCGGTCAAAAAGCTTGTTACATCACCGATCATCTATGCTGTGGCCCTGTCGTTGATCCTGATGGCCACAGGGAACAGCCTGCCGCAACCGATCGCCAAGTCCTTCGATATCCTCGGCGGGTTGTCGATCCCGCTGATGTTGCTGACGCTGGGCCACACGCTGGCGACGCTAAGGATTGCCAGTCTGGGGCGCGCAATCTTGCTGACGGGGCTGCACCTGGTCATGGCTGTGGGAATCGCCATGGGGCTGGTCTGGCTCTTCGGCTTCACAGGCGCCGAGCGCGGCGCCTTGATCCTGTGCTGCCTGATGCCGTCCTCGGTGGCGACATACCTGTTCATCGACCAGCACGTACCGGAATACGGCCCGGATGTCGCCGGGTTCATCCTTTTGTCTACCCTGACCACCATACTCGTTCTACCGCTGGCCCTGACTTATTGGATTTGATGTAAACCCTATGCGTGGGCGCAAAAATCGCTAATCTACTGATAAATTGCGGTAAAGAGCCACAAGCTCAGGGTGAAACGATGAACGGAAAGACGCCGACAGACGTAACCCCACAAGCCCGCGCCCGCGTGGTACTGGCAATGACGGCAATCTGCATGATGGTTGTGGGGTTTAACACCACCGCCGTTGCGACGATCCTACCTAACCTGAAGGCCGAATTCGACCTGACACCGTCCGGCCTGCAATGGGTAATGGCGATCTATACCGTCGCCAGCGCCTCGCTTGTTACCATCGTCAGTCGTCTGGGCGATATCACCGGCAAGATGGGGGTTTTCTTCTTTGGTATGGTCGTCTTTGCCTTCGGATCTGGCTCGGTCCTGTTTGCGCAAGATGCGACTATGCTGTTGATCGGGCGTGGAGCGCAAGGCGCGGGGGCGGCGGCGTTGTTCGGAACCTCTCTTTCCCTGCTGACAGCGGCGACTCCTGAGGAACAGAGGGCAGGTGTCACCGGTTTCTGGGGCGCTATCGTCGGGCTGGCTATCGGCGTTGGTCCCATCGTAGGCGGTGCCTTTGGGCATTACATTAGCTGGCGCGCGGTGTTTGCCGCAGATCTGGTTCTACTGGTCGTGGCCTTCACAATTGGGTTGCATGTCAGCAAACGGAAGTACGTGCCTGACACACGCCTTGCCGGTGCACGTTTCGACTATCCCGGAGCAGTTGCCATTCTGTTGTTTCTCGGGCCGCTGTCCTTTGCGCTCAGCAATGGGGAAAGCGGCGGTTGGAGCACCCCACTGACGCTAATACCGCTGGCTGTGGCGGCCCTGGCGACCGTCCTTCTGGTGATTGTCTCGCGTAGCAGTGATGACCCGTTGATCGAGTTGCGGTATTTCCGCCATCCGCGTTACTTCATGGCCGCTGCCGGAATGTTCTTTACCGGTTTCACGCTTTTCTGTTTCTTTGTCTATTTCAACACGTTTGTGCAATCGCCGGATGCCTTTGGCTATACCTCCATCGGAGCTGGTTTGGCGATCATGCCGCTTAGCCTCAGCATGTTTGTCATATCTGTCACCGCGCCCCGGTTTCTGGCACCCTATAGTTTCCAGTGGCCGGTTGCGATCGGACTGGGGGCAATGGCATGTGGGTTCCTGTTGCTGACGACAGTTTCAAATACCACGCAATATTCCGAGATTTGGTGGAAGCTGCTGATCGTCGGGATCGGCTTGGGTATCTGTTTCTCGCTTCTGCCGCGCCTTGGCCTGCGCCTGCTGCCCGAAGAGCATGTTGGGCAGGGCTCGGGCGTGATTAACGCCTGTCTCTATTTCGGAGCAACCATAGGGGCAGTGGTCGGTGGGTTGGCAGAGTCCATCACCATTCGTCGGGGCCTGTCCGAAGTGATTGACGCACTACCCTCCGGATCAACGCAGCGTGCTGATCTGGCACATGCGCTAACCCACGGCAAACCTGGCGAGGTCCAGCAGTTACTCACCAGCTTGGAGCCGACGGCAGGAACAGCTCTGGCTGAGGCTCTAAGGGACTTGCAGGACAACGCCTTTGACAGTGCAATGGTGGTCGCCGCAATTGCCGCTCTGATCGGGATGGTTTTGGCGCTGCTGCTGCTGCGTGGACCCGTGCCGCCACTGCACAGTGCAGTGGAACTGACGAAGTAAGAAAGTCATCGATACGATCTTCTTTTGGAAACAGGTCCGCGTGGCGTGCATCACTCATTTGGTCGGAAACAAAAAAGGCCGCCCCCAAGGGACGGCCTTCCGAAATAGAACGGGGTAAGGCTTAGAAGCCCAGACCTTCGTATTTCTTTTTGAACTTCGACACGCGGCCGCCGGCGTCCATCAGGCGCGACGAGCCACCGGTCCATGCCGGGTGCACGGAGGGGTCGATTTCCAGAGCCAGCTGATCGCCTTCGCTGCCCCAGGTGGATTTCATCTGAACAACGGTGCCATCGGTCATTTTGACGTCGATGACGTGATAATCGGGATGGATGTCTTTTTTCATCTTTCCGTTCCTTACGCTTCGGCGCCAGCTTTGGGCTTGTAGTTGGTGACCTCTGCGATACGTGCGGATTTACCACGACGGGTGCGCAGGTAGTACAGTTTGGCGCGACGAACGCGGCCACGGCGAACAACGGTGATGCTGTCGATGTTGGTCGAATGCAGCGGGAACACACGCTCCACGCCTTCGCCGAACGAGATTTTGCGGACGGTGAACGAACCGGCAATGCCGTTGCCACCTTTACGCGCGATGCAGACACCTTCGTAGTTCTGCACACGGGTACGCGACCCTTCGGTCACTTTAAAGCCGACACGAACGGTGTCACCGGCTTTGAAATCGGGGATGTTTTTCCCCAGGGCGGCAATTTGTTCCGCCTCAAGCTGTGCGATCAGGTCCATCGCATTCACTCCTATCTGCTCGTGGTTGGTCCACGAAGTTTGGGCACGGCCTGAGAGCTCTTGGTCTTCACCGGGTCCTGCGTACAGCCCGCCAGAGGTCAGATCGAATGTTCCTTTGGTCCGGTCTGCCCTGACACGCGTTGGCCGAAGAAAGCTAAGCGGTGCGCCATGAAACAAACCAAAACACCGGAGTCGCATTACGCGGCACCGGATTGCGCTGCTTTAGGGGGTTTGCGGACAGGGATCAAGCCCAAATCGCAGGCACTGGCGGTGGGATTTTGCCAATTCCCGAATGCGACGTTGCTTTGTGCGTTGGATCAGGCATTCTGAGGTCAATTACAAGAGCAGTTATTTCAGGCTGAAACAATGACTCGATTTGCAATCATGCTGGTCCTGGCGGCCGCTGTTTTGATGTCCTGCGGACGCAGAGGACCTCCGCCGCAGGTCGTAGAGGCCACGCCGGGCGTGGACCGGACCGCGCCCGCCGTGATCTACCCCGATTTTGGCGATGCCGACCCCCATGACTGGGATGGGCGACATCCCGGGCTGTACCCGGTTCACGGATTGGATGTGTCGCGTTGGCAAGGGCCGATTGACTGGCGGCAGGCCAAGGCCTCGGGCGTCAGCTTTGTGTTCATGAAAGCGACCGAGGGGGGTGATTTTACCGACCCGATGTTCGACGAACATCGCCGCGGCGCGCAGGCGGCGGGTGTGCCGTGGGGGGCGTATCACTATTACTATTTCTGCCGACCGGCCCGCGAACAGGCGCAGTGGTTCATTCAGAACGTCCCGAAAGGTGCAGACCTGCCGCATGTGCTGGACATGGAATGGACGCCGCATTCGAAAACCTGCACCCTGCGCCCTGATGGCAAAATCGTCCGGGCCGAGGCGCAAAAGTTCCTCGATATCCTCGAACGGCACTATGGTCGCCGACCCATCGTCTACACGACTGTGGATTTCTACCAGGATACCGACATCGGACGGCTGTCAAAGACCGAGTTCTGGTTGCGCTCGGTTGCGGGACATCCTCGCCAAGTCTATCCCGGCGCGGTCTGGAGGTTCTGGCAATACACTGGCACCGGGCTGGTGCCGGGGGTTCAGGGTAAGGTCGACATAAACGTCTTCAGCGGCCCGCCCGAGATTTGGGCGCAGTGGAAAGGATAGACGCCTTAGGATTGAGGTGCCGCGTAGCTTTCCACGGTGCCGCCCGCGACAAGGTGATCGAGCCTGCGCACGCGTTCCTCACCGTAGGCATTGCGCAGCCAGAACGCTTCTCCTTGGGTCAGCACGCGGCGGTCAAAGCCGCGCTCGCTCAGGCAGCGGTCTACCTGATCCATCTCGCCTTGCGCCCTGAGTTCGTGTCGGCTGCCATATGCAAGCACAGACCCGACCAAAGGTGACGACATCAGGATGAAGGCGGGATAGGCTCCGATTACTGCGGCATTCCCGCCGATGTCAGCTTCGTTCGAGCAAGACAGTACCGCGTTTCGAGCGGATGCCATATTGTGTCCGGCCTGAGTTGGCACGGAGTCTTCCAAAGCACTGGTTGCACATGCCGAGACAAGTACGCAGCCCAAAAGTAATAGCTTTTTCATGAATTGCCGTTCTTTCAAATGTGCGAATCTTTTGAGTCCATCGCAAAACTCAAGGGTGAGTATCCCGCGATTTCTTCAACTGTAATTAGCATCAGCTTTAACTGTGGACCTGCGGTTTGCGGGCCACAGTCGCCTGTGTCATTTGAAAGATTTCTGCTTGGCACGAAGGTAGTCGTCCCACACATCAGGCCGCCGTTCCCGCGTTATGTCCTCGGCCATTTGTTGGCGCCATTCGGCGATGCGGCCGTGGTGGCCGGACATCAGGACCTCAGGGATCGGGCGGCCGTTCCATTCTGCGGGGCGCGTGTATTGCGGGTGTTCCAGCAGGCCCGAGGAAAAGCTCTCTTCTTCGGTCGAGGCCTGATTGCCGAGCACGCCGGGGATCAGCCGCACGGTGGCGTCGATCAGAGCCTGCGCTGCGATCTCACCGCCAGTCATGACGAAATCGCCGAGGCTGACCTCTTGCACGCCGTAATGCTCCAACACGCGTTCGTCCACGCCCTCGAACCGGCCGCAGAGCAAGGTCATCCCGTCGCAGCGCGCAAGGTTCCGCATCATCCGCTGGTCCATGCGCTTGCCCCGCGGGCTAAGGTAGATCAGTGGCCAGTTGCCCCTGATACCGGCCATGGTCTGTTCGATGGCAGGCCCCAAAACGTCGGCGCGCAATACCATACCCGCGCCGCCGCCTGCGGGTGTGTCATCCACATTGCGGTGTTTGCCGATCCCGAACTGCCGCAGATCAACCGTTTCCAGTTGCCAAAGCCCCTCTTGCAAGGCTTTGCCCGTTAAGCTTTCGCCTAGAACGCCGGGGAAGGCGCTGGGAAACAAGGTGATGATCTTGGCCTTCCACACGCCGTGCAGATCCGGCGTCGGCGTCATCAACTCGCGCGGTTGCAGAGTGGGGCGGATGGCCTTGCGACCGTGGGATTTGCTTGGTGTATCTGTCATGACTGGGAAACCAGATCGTCCTTGGCGCGTTTGATGAGGGCCTTCTTTTGCGCCATCAAAGCCGCATCGTCCAGCGCCGAACGGTTCAACTCCAACAGTTCCAGCAGAACATCATCGGCCGGACGGGCCTTGTGCGGTTCCGGCGCGACCAATTTGAACATCTTGTCGCGCGGCAGGTTCAGAAATGCCGCAAACGGAGCGCCCGGACCAAAGCGCCGCTTGCGCAGGTCCTCCATCCACTCGGTCTGGACCTTGACCAGCGGCAGCCGGTCCTGAAGCATATCCGCCGTCTCTTTCGGAGAGGGCAGGTGGTTCAGCGCGTCCCGGAATTCGTCATAGTCCTGCACCAGCCGTGTCCGCCGCAGATCATGTGCCCAGAGGCTGCGCATCCAATCCTCTCGCTGTCGCAAGGACAAATAGATCGTAAGGTCGACCGGCCCCAGCCGTTCTGTCACCCGCTCAACTAGCGTTGTCGCCAATTCCGGGGTCGCCCCGTAGCCTTCGGCGCTGTTGCGACTGGGGCGCAGTCCGGCAAAGTTCTCCTCGCTCAGGATCAAGCCGCGCCTGGTGCCAAAGTCGATGGGGTCCAGAAGCGCGCGGACACCGGTTTCGAACTCGGCCAGTGTGCTGTTCAGCCGATAGACCGAATGCCGCGTGGCGATGTCTGCAAGTCCGGTTTTGCGGGTCTTGTAGGGCAGGATCAGTGAAAAATGCGGCCAGATCAGCTGACGGTTCTTGTAGAGAAACGACTGCGCAACGGTGGTGCCGGTCTTGTGCAACCCCAGATGCAGCAGAACGCGCCGCATCAGATCAGGCCTTCTGGCGGATCGGCGACAATGCGACCGGCCTCCAAATCAACCGTCGGAACCGCGTCCAGAGTAAAGGGCATCAGGACAGTCGATTTCAGACCCGGCCCATGCAATTCCAACAAATCCGCCGCGCCATGGTTCTGGACCGATTTGACCCGGCCCAGCAGGGCGCCGCCGGTGTCATACACCTCCATCCCGATCAGATCGGTGTGATAGAACTCGTCATCCGGCAGCGAAGGCAGTTGATCCCGCCGGGCATAGAGGCGCAGGCCGTTCAGGGCGTCCGCCTCTTCCTTGGTTTCAACCCCGCCCAGACGCGCGGCAAATCCGTTCTTGATCGCGCGGGTGAGCACCACGGGAAATCGCTCTTTGCCGTCCTCGTCGGTCAGTGGCGAATAGGCTTCGATGTCTTCCGGCACGGCGCAAAAGCTTTTCAGCCGCACCTCGCCGCGCACACCGTATGAGCCCGCAATGCTGCCGACGCAGATCAGATCACTCATTTGAGCCTTCCGTTATACATAGTCCGTTCCGCCATTGCCCGATTCCTTCGCAGGCTTCACGCTGGTTATTGCGTTCAAAGAACACGCCCACAATAAAAGCGATCAGCAACAGGATGGGAAGCCGTAACAATCCGAACATCGGCCTATCGCACCTCGATTGGCAGAGTCTCGTCGCGGTCTTCCCAACCGGCCCGTTCCAGCTCGGGCGTGTCGGACTCTTCTTCCGGCCAGCCCACGCAGAAATAGCCGATCAGCCGCCAGTTGTCCGGAACGTTCAGATCGGTGTTCATCTGGTCGGGGTCCAGGATTGAGACCCAGCCCAGCCCTAGCCCCTGCGCACGCAGGGCCAGCCAGAACAGGGTGATGGCGGAGACAACAGAATAGCGCCGCATCTCGGGCATGGTGCCAGCGCCCAGACCCTGGCCTTTGCTGGTGGTGTCATCGCAGAACACCGCCAATTGCACTGGCGCTTCCTGCATGCCCGAAAGTTTGAGGTCGCTATAGAGCTGCGCCTTCTCACCGGAATACCCGGCCAGAGCGTCCGAATTGGCGGTTTGGAAATTCTTGAGCGCCGCGTCGCGCGCGGCCTCACTTTCGACGCGGATCACGCGCCAGGGTTCGCTGAGCCCCACGGATGGGGCCAGCAGAAACGCGTCGAGGCAGCGCGTCAGCACTGCCTCGTCCACAGGGTCGGTGCGGAACCGACGCACATCGCGCCGGAGCCGCATCAACAGATCGAACTGCGTGCGAAAATCGTCGGTGAAAGCCTGATCCTGCACGCGTCGGCCTGCTTATTCTTCTGCTGCAGCTTCTTCAGCCGGTGCAGCAGCTGCTTCGGCAGCTTCAGCAGCCTTCGCAGCTTTCTCTTCAGCGCGCTCTTGGGCTTTCTTGCCCGGAGTACCCTTGTTCGGGTTGTTGCGCTCGGCTTTGTCACGGGTGCCAGCAGCTTCGAGCATACGTGCGATACGGTCGGTGGGCTGAGCGCCCTGATCCAGCCAGTACTGGATGCGCTCCATGTTCATTTTCACGCGCTCTTCGCTGTCTTTCGGCAGAAGCGGGTTGTAGGTGCCCAGTTTCTCGATGAAACGGCCATCGCGAGGCATACGGCTGTCAGCTGCAACGATGCGATAGAAGGGACGTTTTTTCGAGCCGCCGCGGGCGAGACGAATTTTCATTGCCATGGTGGTATCTCCTTTAGATGGCGTGTGCCGGGAATTGCCCGGTCAATTCTGGTGTTCGTTGAACCGGAGGTTCATTCTTGATGTTTCCGGTGGTGTCGGATGACTTCCTGAATGATGAAATTCAGAAAAGCCTTGGCGAAATCGGGGTCCAGATCGGCCTCTTTCGCCAGGTCTTCTAGCCGTGCGATCTGCGCGGCTTCTCGCGTGGGATCGGACGGGGGAAGGTCGTGTTCGGCCTTGAGCTTGCCAACGGCCTGCGTGTGCTTGAACCGCTCGCCCAGCGTATAGACAAGGATCGCGTCCAGCCGGTCGATGCTTTCGCGATGCTCTTTCAGCAGCGTCGCAGCTTGTGTCACGGGGTTTGTCATTGGCCGATCCTTTCGGAGGTCAAAGCAGTTTTAGAAACGGTGATACGCGGGTGACGCCACATCTGGGCTTTCTTACCCAGCAGCTCGGCTTCGCGTTCATAGCTGGCGCCAAGACGCTCAGCCAAAGCACGCGAGCGGTCATTTGCATGGGCGATATAGGACATCACGCCGTTCAGGCCTTGATGCTGGGCAGCGTAGTGGCGCGCGGCTTGTGCGGCTTCAAAGCCCAGCCCTTTGCCTTCGGCCTGCTCCATCAGGGTCCAGCCCAGTTCTGGCTCATCCCAGCCCGGAGCAAAGATCATACCCGCCCAGCCGACGAACGCGCCGCTCGATTTCTGGGTCAGATGCCACAGGCCAAAGCCATTGAGCGCCCAATGACCCAACCGTTTGGCCAGCGAATCCCAGCTGCCCAGCTCATCCTTTGGGCCTCCCACCATGTAGCTGCGTTCTGTTTTGAAGAACGCAGTCATCGCGGGCAGGTCGTCCTGATGCGGTGCGCGCAGGATCAGACGTTCAGTTTCGACAGTGGGGATGGTGAAAGAGGTCATGCGTAGGCCTCCATTCCACCGTTCACCAGATCCGCCGGGGCGGGGTGCCGCCAGATTTCCGACGTCCCATACTTGGGATGCTCGTAATTGTATTCGAACTGTGCGCCCAAACGTTTGGCAACGGCGATGCTAGCATGGTTTTCGGGGTCGATCAGCGAGATCGCGGTATCCCAAACCAGAACATCATAGGCGTAGTTGCGCGCTGCAAACCCGGCCTCAGTCGCGTATCCCTTGCCAGTGGCGTGGTTCAGCAGCGTCCAGCCAACCTCGGGTTCAGGCCAGCCTTCGGGGCACCATAGACCGACACGACCAAGATATTCGCCGGTGTCTTTTTCATCGACGCTCCAGTATCCGTAGCCGCGCAGCGACCAGTGGCCCAGCAGAGCAGCGATCACACGCCACACTTCATCCCGACGCATCTGCCCGCCGACAAACTTCGCAGCTTCGCTGGCGAAGAACGCAGTGTCTGCGTCAAGATCAGCCTCAGACGGCGCGCGCAGGATCAGGCGCTCGGTCTCAAGCTGGGGGATATGAAGCGTGAGGGCAGTCATTACTTCTTCTTGCCAAACCCGCTGAGGCCTTGGGGCAGACCCATGCCACCGCCCAGTCCAGGCAGGCCACCGGGCATCTTGCCGCCCATGGCCTTGGCCGCCTGTTCCAGTGCCTTGGGGTCCATACCTGCGGCCATTTCTTCGGGCGAGGGGCCGCCTTTGCCAAACATGCCCTTCATGGCCTGTTTCAACATCTTGCCTTTGCCCATCTTGCCCATCTTCTTCATCATGTCCGACATCTGCCGGTGCATCTTGAGCAGCTTGTTGAGGTCGCTGACTTCCATTCCCGAACCCGCTGCAATCCGTTTCTTGCGGCTGGCCTGCAACAGCTGCGGGTTGGCGCGCTCGCGTTTGGTCATCGACTGGATCATGGCGATCTGCTGACGCAGGATTTTGTCGTCGAGACCCGCCTGATCCATCTGCTTGGCCATTTTGCCCATGCCCGGCATCATTCCCATCATGCCTTGCATGCCGCCCATCTGGATCATCTGTTCCAGCTGCATTTTTAGGTCGTTCATGTTGAACTGACCTTTGACCATGCGCTTCATCATGCGCTCGGTCTGTTCCATCTCCATCGTTTCCTGGGCCTTTTCGACCAGAGCAACGATGTCGCCCATGCCCAGAATACGACCAGCGATCCGGTCCGGCTCGAAGGTTTCGAGCGCGTCCATCTTCTCGCCCAGACCGACAAAGCGGATTGGCTTGCCAGTAACCGCGCGCATCGACAGCGCCGCACCGCCGCGCCCGTCACCGTCCATTCGGGTCAGAACCACGCCCGAGATGCCGACCTTGGCGTCGAACTCCTCGGCGACTTCAACCGCGACCTGACCGGTCAGGCCGTCAACCACCAGAAGGGTTTCGCGCGGGTCGACCACATTGCGGATTTGCTCGACCTCGTCCATCAGGACTTCGTCAATGTGCAGACGGCCCGCGGTGTCGAGCATGTAGACGTCATAGCCGCCCAGTGTCGCCTGTTGCTTGGCGCGTTTGGCGATGTCGACGGGCGATTGGCCCGGAACGATTGGCAGCGTATCGACACCGACCTGCGTACCCAGAACGGCCAGCTGGTCCATCGCCGCCGGGCGATAGACGTCGAGCGAGGCCATCAGGACCTTCTTGCCCTCTTTCTCTTTCAGGCGTTTGGCGAGCTTACCGGTGGTGGTCGTCTTACCCGAGCCCTGCAGACCGACCATCAGGATCGGAGCGGGCGGGTTGTCGATCTTCAGTTTGCCGGGGTCTTCCTCGCCACGCAGGGTTTCGACCAGCGCGTCGTGCACGATCTTGACGACCTGCTGACCGGGCGTGATCGACTTGGTCACCGCCTGTCCGGTCGCCTGTTCCTGAACCTTCTTGACGAATGCGCGTGCTACGGGCAGCGAGACGTCGGCCTCAAGCAGGGCAACGCGAACTTCGCGCAGTGCGGTTTTGACGTCTTCCTCGGACAACGCGCCTTGTTTCGTCAGCCGGTCAAAGACGCCAGAGAGGCGTTCGGATAGATTTTCAAACATGCCTTCGGCCTCCTATGCCGGTTTAGATGTGGCATCCCCTAAGTAGGAAACGCCGGTTGAATGCACAATTGCCCCCACGGGCGAAACTCGCTGGTGGGGGGCGATCCCTGAACGACTCAAGGGACCGGAAGATCATACGCTTCCGGATGTTTGGGTGGGGCTTTAGGCGGATTGGCTGTCAGAGTCAACCTTGTGCGCCGGAAGCCAGGCATTGACCGCATCGACCATCCTCTGCGCGCCGCCTCCGCTGATATAAGCTTCGACAATCGGGTGACGGCCGGCACTCATGCCCTTTTCCAGAATCAAAACGGGGCGATGCATCTTGGACGAGTTTCCTTTGCGACTCGAGGTGGTGGTCTCCACCTCGGCATGGGAGAGGTTCGACAGATCATGCTCCACGGTGTCATAACCAAAGATCGATTGGCGGCGGATCAGGATGCTGTTTGTGCGACGGTCCAGTATGACCTGCACGCGCCGCACAAAGACGCAAAAGGCGCCAAAGCCCAAACCGCCACCGACCAGGGCAAAGAAAATGCCAAAAAAGATACCCTCACCCCCCTCGGTTGCCATGAAGAGGCCTGCGCCGACGAAACAGAGGATGAAGACAACCAGCATGATGCCCATCAGCCAGGGTGTATTGGATAGGATCAATTGGTCGGGGGTATTGCGCGAGACTTTCATGGCAGCACGCTAGCATCGAATTCTAGGGCTGTCGTGGCTTGAATTCGCCCGCGTGTTGCGCGATGAGCGCGTCAAACAGGAGGGTCTCATGGACGCATCATCTGCTTTTCAGGACACATTGCCGCTCAGTTCCGATGCGTTGTTGGCGCAGCTGGATGATTGGGGGTTGGAGTATCGGCTGCATTCTCATGTGCCGCTGCGCACGGTTGAGGATGCGAAGGCCGTCGAAGACCAGTTCATGGTGCCGGGCGAGAATGCCTTGCGATTGAAGAACCTGTACCTGCGCGACAAGAAAAAGCGCAACTATCTGGTGACGCTTGAACAGAGCCGCGAGATTGACCTCAAAGCGCTGGGCGCTGAATTGGGGATCGGTAACCTGTCTTTTGGCTCGGCGGATCGCCTGTTGGAGAACCTCGGCATCCGTCCGGGTGCAGTCAGCCCGCTGGCGATGATCAACGGGGTACAGAATAACGTGCGGTTCTTCATGGACGCAGCGGCGCAGCAGGCCGACGTGATCTACATGCACCCGCTGGTCAATGACCGAACCGTCGCGATGACGCAGTCCGATTTGATGGCGTTCTTCGACCGGATCGGATGCGACGTGACCTGGCTGCCTTAGTCACTCCTCCAACGCTTGTTTCAGCGTGGCGGCTACATGGGCCGCCGAAGGGTTGATGAACAAGTGTCCGTCGGCTTCGAACACCGGGTCATCCAAATGGTTGGGGAAAGCCAGTGGCAGTTCCGTACAAGCCAGCAGGATGGCCGTGCCCGGTTCTGCATGCTTGTTACAAAAGGCCAGCAGCCGGTCATGAGCGGATTCTGACGCACCACCATAAAACTCGTTGTCGATCATGGCCTGCATCTCGGCGATTTCAGCTTCGGGCAGACGATCATTCGCGGCGAGGCCCTCCTGTGCCAACCTGTCGGCGTAGTTGGTCGCGTGCATGGTCACGGCCGTGCCCAAAACCAGCGCCCGTGACGCGCCTGTTGAAGCGGTGACCTCGGCCGTCGCGTCGAAGATACTGAGAATGGGCATCGACACCCCCTGCCGGATCGCATGAAGACGTGCGTGCGGAGTGTTTGAGGCGATGATCCCAAAATCACATCCCGCGTTCTCCAAGGTCAGAAGCGCTTCGCGAAACACCGCGTCGAATGCAGCCCAACTGGTCTCATCACCGGCCACACCGCGCAAGGCCCGTGTTTTGGCTTGCGTGACGGATTCGATTGTTATCGGTGGAATGGGTAGGGGGGACTCGTGTCCGCGTTCGGCGAAATATCGCCCGGCCCTTTCGGAAATCGCGCGGTAGTAATCCACCGTCGAGGCCCAGCCGACACCCCCAAGAATTCCGATCTTTTTCATGACAAACGTCCAATCCGCAGAAAGCTACTGCTGCGCAGATTGGACGTTTCGCTTTGCTTTGACCAGAGCCAGATCAGGCTGCCAGTTCACCAATGGCTTTGTGGGCATTTTTGACCGACGAGTCGGCATCAATGGCCAATTGATCCGCGGCCACGATGTCGACCTCGGTGATGCCGATGAAGCCCAGAACATGTTTGGCGTAGTCGGTGGCGAAGTCGATCTCGGACCCGACTGCGGTGCCGCCTGATGCAACGGCCAGAACGGCGCGTTTGCCTTCAAGCAGACCTTTGGGGCCGTTTTCGGTGTAAGAGAATGTCAGACCGGCTCGGGCAACCAGATCAATCCACGCTTTGAACGCCGCCGGGACCGAGAAGTTGTAGATGGGCAGGCCGATCACGATGGTATCGGCGCGTTGCAGTTCGTTCACCAGTTCGTCGGACAGGGCCAGTTGGTCGCGCTGAACGGCATCGCGTTGGTCTGCCGGGGTGAAGTTTGCAGCGATCCAGTCCTCGGTCAGCAGGGGCAGGGGGCTGGCCAGATCGCGGCGGATGATGCGGTCCGCGTCAAGATGCTGGACGACGCGATGCGACAGGTCGCGGGTTGCTGATCCGGTGCGGCGGGCCGAGGCGTCGATATGCAGGATTGTTTTGGTCATGATGTCCTCATTGGGGAATTTTCGCTCTGCTCCCAATATGAGCGTTGCGCTGGCGAACAAAACTCGGCTAAGTCAACATTGAGTGTTTGAAATTGCACATTATGAGGTCGTGATGGACAATTGGGACGAAGTCAGAACCGCGTATCAGGTGGCCCGTATGGGAACGGTCAGCGGCGCGGCCGAGGTTCTGGGCGTGCATCATGCGACGGTCATTCGCCATATCGACGCCATTGAGGCGCGTCTGGGCGTGAAGCTGTTCCAGCGTCATGCGCGGGGGTACACCCCAACTGAGGCGGGTGAGGACCTGTTGCGCGTGGCCCAAGCCACCGAAGATCAGTTCAACCAGCTGGTCGGTCGCATGAAGGGCCGCGGGGATGATGTCTCGGGTGAATTGGTCGTGACCTCGCTGGCGTCGCTGGCCCCTCTGGTCGTGCCAACATTGACCGAGTTTCAGAGGTCACATCCGGGCTTGATCGTCCGCTATCTGACCGGAGATCGTCTGTTCCGGCTGGAATATGGTGAGGCGCATGTGGCCATCCGCGCCGGTGCCGCGCCCGATCAACCAGACAACGTGGTACAGCCCTTTGTCGCGCAGGAGGTCGGGCTCTACGCCAGCAAAAATTATATAGCGCGGCGCGGCAAACCTTCGGGTGTAGAGGATTTTGGCAATCACGCATTTGTCGGAAATGACGATGAAAACAGCCGCGCGCCGTTTTCACGCTGGCTGCGTGCGAATGCACCGGTTGAGGCGATGACTTTCCTGTGTTCCAACAACTTCACCTGTGGCGAAGCGGTTCTGGCCGGGGCAGGGATAGGCTTCATGGCCCGATGGGAGGCCGCGCGCCATCCCGAACTCGAAGAGGTCATGGAGCCACTGCCGGAATGGTCCGGCAAGCTGTGGCTGGTGACGCATGTGGACCTGCATCGCACGACCAAGGTGCAGTCCTTCCTGCAATTCCTGAAGGACCAGTCCAAGGGCTGGCTGCCATGAGCCCACAAGCGCGTGGCCATCTGGCCATGCTGGTCTTCTCGGCCCTGGTCGCGGGCAGTTTCTCGTTGGGGTCGATTATCGCCAATGAGATCGCCCCGGCGGCGCTGAATGCGGTGAGGTTCGGGATAGCAGCAGGTGTGATCGGCCTTGCCGCATTGGCCACCACAGGTTTGCCACGCAGCGCGGCGCGGGCGCCTTGGCGGTATCTTGTGCTTGGCGGGCTGTTCGCCACCTATTTCGTGCTGATGTTCTACGGGCTGCGAACCGCCCCACCGGTCAGCGCCGCTGCGGTGTTCACCTTGACGCCCGTTATCGCCGCCTTCGCTGGGTGGGCGCTGTTGCGTCAGGTCACAACGCCCCGGATGGCATTGGCCTTGGTGGTCGGCGCGACAGGTGCGCTTTGGGTGATCTTTCGCGCTGATTGGCAGGCGTTCCGGGCCTTCTCGATCGGAGGGGGCGAGATCATCTATTTCTGGGGCTGTGTCGCCCATGCGATCTACACCCCGATGGTGCGCAAACTGAATCGGGGCGAGCCGGCCGTGGTGTTCACCTTCGGCACGCTCGTCGCAGGGTGCCTGTTGCTGACCGGCTTTGGCTGGCGCGACATCCTTGCAACCGACTGGGCCAACCTTCCGGGTATCGTCTGGCTGGGCCTGTTGTACCTGTCCTTCTTTGCAACAGCTGTCAGTTTCGTACTGGTGCAGTTCGCCGCTTTGCGCCTGCCCTCGGCCAAGGTAATGGCCTATACCTATCTGGTTCCAAGCTGGGTGATCCTGTGGGAGATCGCGCTGGGCAACGGCATCCCGACAGGCCTTATTCTTGGTGGGGTCGGGCTGACCATCCTCGCGCTTCTCATGCTCTTGAAAGACGAAGCGCCCGCTCCGCAAACAGCGCCGGAGTGACACTTGTGCTTGATCCCAGCTGTGGCAGAATTCGACCATTGCACGAAAGGAACGCAAAAATGACCCGAGTTTTCGTGATTGGAACGGCCCTTTTCCTCTGTGCCTGTGCCCCGAGCGGCTCTGACAAGAAGGGATCAGATCTGCAGGCCAGTTGCGAGGCGCTGGTATCGGCGGAAACAGGTGTGGCATCTGGCGATGTTCAGGCGACCTCTACGCGGTCAGAGGCAACGGGAACGGTCGTGAGCGTCTCTGTGACGGGTGCTGAAGCACCCTGGATTTGCCGGGCGGATGTGACCGGTGTGATCACCGACGTAGAATACAGTCAGGAGGGGTAAACCGGCCTTTTTGAAGGGGTTGAGCCAGATCAAGGCCCTAAATTGCGGTATCCTCTAATCTCAAAACTGGAGAGAGGAGGAATTCATGTACAATCACATCATGATCCCTGTCGACTTGCATATGCCGCCTGAGGTCCAGAAGGCAACTGCAGTCGCGGCTGAAATCGCCAAATGGCAGAGCGCCAAGGTTACCCTCGTCAGCGTGACGGGTATGCAGCCTGGTGAAGCCTTGCAAACAGATGAGGCGATTGCCGAAAGCCTATCCGCGCTGGCAGACGAGATCGGCAAACTAAGTGGCACCGAGGTTGAGACGCGCAATATCCACTCCGTCGACGTGGCCGCCGAAGTGGACGGGGATCTTGCGAAAGCCGCCGAAGAGATTGGCGCGGATCTGATCGTTGTTGGCACACACGCCCCGCGGATCACAGACTACATCTTCACGAGCCACGCCGGGAAACTGGCACAACATTCAAAAATGTCCGTCTTCGTGGTCAGATGACTTAAGGGTCGTCTCCCGAAGGCAGCTCGACTTCCAAGAACCGTTCGAACGCGTCCAGATTGACAGGTTCGAACTGCCCGAAGCCCTGCATCCAGACCGAGGCCGCGCGCAGGGCGTCCGGCTCAAGCTTGCACCATTTCACCCGCCCGCGTTTTTCCTGGCTGATCAGCCCGGCCCGGGTCAGAATGACCAGATGTTTCGAGATCGCGGCCAATGACATCTCGAAAGGTTCGGCCACATCGGTGACGGCCATGTCATCCTCCAGCAGCATCGCAAGGATGGCGCGGCGGGTCGGATCGGCCAAAGCGGCAAAAACAGTATCGAGATCGTTAGACATGGCACGTTCCTAATACGCAGGAACCGGTTTGACAATTTGCAGCCCATCGCGATGCTGCGCGTTGACTTGCAAATGGGTGTCGCAATGCCGCTGAAATATTGGCTGGTGATCTGTATCCTTGGCATCGGCTGGGGCATGTCTTTCATGTTCAACGCTATTTTGCTGCGCGAACTCGGGCCGCTGTCCGTGTCCATGGGGCGGGTCGGGTTCGGAGCACTGGGGTGCTGGATTTACGTTATTGGCGCCCGTCTGAACGTACGCCTGTCAATCAACCGCGCGATTGCCTTGCTGGGGTTTGGTGCGCTCAGCTATGCCGCGCCATTCGCGTTTTATGCGCTGGGCCAGCAGCATATCGGCGCGGGTGTAGCGGGTATCGTGAACGCAACGACGCCTGCCTTCGCCGTCATCGTCTCGCATTTTTGGCCGGGGGGTGAGCGGGCAACTTTCTTGAAGTCTCTGGGCGTGGTCTGTGGGTTCGCGGGAATTGTCGTGCTGTCGCTGCCGGTTCTTCACTCTGGGGCCGATTCCCAGTTCTGGGCCATTTTGCTGATCCTGCTGGCTCCGGTTTGCTATGCCTTCTCGGTCAACTTCGCGCGCGCGTTCCGGGATATGCAGCCCGTGGTTCTGGTTGCCTTGGCTCTAACCGGAGCGACGCTGGCGATCACTCCGCTGGCCCTCTGGCAAGAGGGGTTGCCCCATGTCACCCGGGTTGAGACCTGGGCGTCTCTGCTGATGATCGGATTTGTCCTGACCTCGGCGGCGTTCATCGTGTTCTATTGGCTGCTGCCCAAAGTGGGTCCGACGAACATTTCAACCGTTACCCTCATCGCGCCGGTCTCGGCATTGGTGCTGGGAACATGGGTGTTACAAGAGGCCCTGCGCCCCGAGCATTTGCTTGGTATGGCAGCGATCCTTGTCGGGCTTTTGCTGATCGATGGGCGCATCATTCGACGGTTGCGCCGAGGCGCAGAAGTCAAAGATCAACCAAGGGGTTGAATATGGCATTTTGGGCGAATTGCCTGATTTTGGCCTTTGCCTGTGCAGTTGAGCGATTTTGAGTAAGTGGTTTATTATTTTAAAATCAGTACTTTAACCTGCGTCAATTCGGGCGTTCAAGCCCGTTGACTCTGCGCCCCTTGCCCCTTAGCACCTAGCCTCAAGACTGTACGAGGGAAACGCCCGTGACCGATGACGACCAAAAGCAGCGTATGGCGCAGCTTGAGGCCAAGATCGACGCGGCGAAAAAGGCGAATCAGCCCAAGCCTCGTGCAGATGCTGACGTGTCCGGAGGCGAGCTTGCCTGGAGGATGGTCATCGAAATGGTATCCGGTCTGGGGATCGGATTTGGCATCGGATACGGGCTGGATAGCCTGCTCGGGACAATCCCGATCTTTCTGGTGCTGTTCACATTGCTGGGCCTTGTCGCGGGCGTGAAGGTTATGCTCCGCAGCGCGAAAGAGGCCCAAGAGAAACAAATGGCGGCGACGGCTGCCGAGAAGGACGAGAGGGACTGAACGTGGCAACTGAGACCACCGCAGCAGAAGGCAGCAGCCTGGTATTCCACCCAATGGATCAGTTCATCGTCAAACCGCTGTTTGGCGAAGGCGCTGTTGGTATGTTCACCATCACCAACGTGACCCTGTGGCTGTTCTTTGCGATCGTTGCGGTTGTTCTGCTTCTGGTTCTGCCCACATCGAAGCGCGCAATCGTTCCGACACGTATGCAGTCGATCGCAGAACTGACCTACGGTTTCGTCTACAAGATGCTGGAAGACATCTGCGGCAAGGAAGGCGTTAAGTTCTTCCCTTATGTCATGACCCTGTTCATGTTCATTGTGTGCGCCAACTTCCTGGGCCTGATCCCGACCTCGTTCACCACAACCTCGCATTTCGCGGTCACCATCCCGCTGGCGCTGGCTGTGTTCTTGACCGTAACTGTTCTGGGTTTTGTCAAAAACGGTGCCGCGTTCCTGGGTCTGTTCTGGGTTTCCAGCGCGCCTCTGGCACTGCGCCCGATCCTGGCGATCATCGAGCTGATCTCGTACTTCGTGCGCCCCGTCAGCCACTCCATTCGTCTTGCCGGTAATGTCATGGCGGGCCACGCGGTTATCAAGGTTTTCGCAGGCTTCGCCGCGGTTGCCGTGATCTCGCCCGTGTCCGTTCTGGCGATCACCGCAATGTATGGTCTCGAGGTCCTGGTGGCCTTCATTCAGGCCTACGTTTTCACCATTCTGACCTGTGTTTACCTGAAAGATGCGCTGCATCCGTCGCACTAAGGTCCGAACACCCAACATCGAAACTTCCAATTCGTAAGGAGATACATCATGGAAGGCGATCTCGCACACATCGGCGCAGGCCTGGCAGCAATCGGTTCCGGCGCAGCCGCAATCGGGGTGGGCAACGTAGCAGGCAACTTCCTGGCCGGCGCTCTGCGCAACCCTTCGGCGGCTGCTTCGCAGACCGCAACCCTCTTCATCGGTATCGCGTTCGCAGAAGCCCTGGGGATCTTCGCATTCCTGGTCTCGCTGCTGCTGATGTTCGCCGTATAATCTGCGGAACCTGATCCTTACGCGCAGGTGGGCCCAAGCCATAGCGGCCCACCTGTTGTAAAGACAAGTTTCCGACGGAGGATATCATGGCGACTGAACCCCTTACAAAAGAGGTAGCTGGCTCGTGCGTCGACTCCTATGGCTCTGCCATCGGGATGCCGCAGCTCTGCTTCGATTGGTTCCCCAACCAGATTTTCTGGCTGGTCATTACGCTGGTCGTCATCTTTCTGGTCCTGTCTCGCGTGGCTCTGCCCCGCATCGCGGCAATCTTGGCTGAACGTCAGGGGACCATTACAAATGACCTGGCTGCGGCCGAAGATCTGAAGGCCAAGGCGGTCGAGGCCGAAGAGGCCTACAACAAGGCGCTGGCCGATGCCCGTTCTGAGGCTCAGCGTATCGCAGCGGAAGCCCGCGCCGAAATCCAGTCTGGTCTGGATGACGCGATTGCCAAGGCGGATGCGGAAATCGCTGCAAAGGCGGCTGAATCGGAGAAGGCAATTGCCGACATCCGAGCCGGTGCGCTGGAAAGCATTCAAGTGGTTGCCAAGGATACGGCGGCTGAACTGGTGACCGCACTGGGCGGCGAGGCAGATGCCAAAGCCATCGACAGTGCCGTTGACGCGCAGATGAAAGGATAAGTGACATGCGGAACACTCTTGCCCTTATCCTGACCTTCGGCGCAGCCAGCCCCGCATTGGCAGCCAAAGGCCCGTTTTTCTCGCTGGGTAACACTGACTTTGTCGTTCTTCTGGGCTTCATCGTCTTCATCGCGGTTCTGTTCTACTTCAAGGTCCCCGGCATGATCGGTGGCGCCCTGGACAACCGTGCCGAGGGCATCAAGTCCGAGCTGGACGAAGCCCGCGCCTTGCATGAAGAAGCGCGCAGCCTGCTGGCCTCGTATGAGCGTAAGCAGCGTGAAGTGCAGACGCAGGCAGATGCCATCGTGGCTGCGGCCAAGGACGATGCGGCTCTGGCAGCGGAACAGGCCAAGGTCGATCTGGAAAAATCCATCGCACGCCGTTTGGCGGCCGCGCAGGATCAGATCGCTTCGGCTGAGGCTTCGGCCGTGAAGGAAGTTCGCGATCAGGCGATCTCGGTGGCGGTATCTGCAGCCAGCGCGGTTCTGGCGAAACAGATGAGCGCGGCGCAGGCCAACAAGTTGATCGACGCGTCGATCGCAGATGTAGGCACTAAGCTGCACTGATAGTGCGACTGAGATTTGTCAACAATATCAATCTAGACGGCCTGCCAAGTTGCGCGGGCCGTTTTCTTTTTTGAAACTTCTGGTAGGAGTTGTGTACAAATTTGCTCGCCGATAGAATCGTGGCAACTTCAATTTGGTCGAATGGTACCCTTGAATGAAGCTTCTCGAACTTACGCCGGATAAACTGGCTCCGATCTGTTTGTTTGCGTTCAACAGGCCAGACCACACCAGACAAACGCTTGCGGCTCTTCGAACTTCTCCACTGGCTCAAAACAGCGATTTGATAGTGTTTGTTGACGGTCCAAGGGTGCCGGAGGAGGCGCGATTGACGGGCGAAGTGGCGGGTATTGTAGCCGAGACGACGGGTTTTCGATCTGTCAAACTGATCAGGCAGAACACAAACCTAGGCCTCGCAAAATCAGTTATCTATGGCGTCACAAAGATCCTGGATGAACATGAACGAGTGATTGTCCTGGAAGATGATATAGTCGTCTCACCGCCGTTCCTTGAGTTTATGAACCGGTCTCTTGCTACCTTGGAGTGTACCGACAAGGTCGCCAGTGTCAGCGGGTTTTCCGAGCCAATACCCAACATGCCAGAGGCATATTTCTTACGAAAAGGGGGCAGTTGGGGCTGGGCAACTTGGCGACGCGTTTGGAACCAGGTGCAATGGGATGGTCTGTCACTATTGAGTGAACTCGAGTCGTCGGGCAGGCTCGAAGGTCTAGAGTTTGAAGCGAATGCAGGCTTTCACAAAATGCTTCAAGATCAAGTCGCAGGCAAAAACAACTCGTGGGCAATTAGGTTCTATGTTTGGTGTTTTCTGAATCACAAGCTACACCTGCTCCCCGGGAAAAGCCTTGTGCAAAACATCGGTCATGATGGAAGCGGTACTCATTGCGGACATTCTGAATTCTGGAATACTGAAATTGTGCAGACGATGGCTATGGACAATCTCGATCTCAAAGTGGAAGAGAGTTCGGACGATTACCAAGCGTACGTTCGGCGATTTCAAGACGAGTTTGGAGTTTTCGGCCAGCGGAGGGCCAAGCGTGGTCTGTTTCGCAGGATTTTTGCAAGATAGGGCAGTACTATAGTGATACCTGTAGCCATCCCAGACCTGAGCGGACTCGAAAAGCAATACGTCCAGGAGGCCTTAGATAGCACGTGGATCTCGTCCAGCGGTGCTTTTCTGGATCGCTTCGAAAGTGAGTTTGCGTCTCTTTGCCAGGTCAAACATAGTTTGGCGGTCTGCAATGGGACCGTTGCGTTGCACCTTGCGCTGTTGGCGTTGGATGTGCGCCCCGGAGACGAAGTTCTGGTTCCGTCTCTGACCTACATAGCGACTGCCAACGCAGTCAGATATATGGGGGCGGTGCCGGTATTTGTCGATGTCGATCCGGATACATGGTGTCTTGACCCGTCCCGCCTGGAAGACGCTATCACGGCAAGAACCAAAGGGATTATAGCTGTCCATCTCTATGGACATCCAGCCGATATGGATCAGATCAATCACATAGCCGGAGTTCATGGGCTATGGGTTGTGGAAGACGCCGCCGAGGCGCACATGGCCGAATACAAAGGGCGCCGTGTTGGTTCGATGTCGTCGATTGCCACCTTTTCCTTCTTTGGCAATAAGGTTTTCACTTGCGGCGAAGGTGGCGCAATTACTCTCAACGATGACAATCTTGTCCTGCGCGCGCGCACCTTGCGAGGTCAGGGCGTAGACCCGGACCGCCGGTATTACTTCCCGATTGTGGGATATAATTTTCGACTGACGAACGTTGCAGCTGCAATGCTGTGCGCACAGATCGAGCGTTATCAGGATATTTTGAAACGCCGTCAGGAAATTTTTGACTTGTACGAAGAGACTCTGTCCGGGTGTCGCGGCGTCGGTTTTCAGCCGGTTGCGGACTGGGCAAAGCGGACGCCGTGGCTTTTCAGCATTACGATCGATCCGTTGGAATTTGGCTGCTCAAGAGATGAACTTGCTGAGATGCTGCTTGAAAACGGCGTGGACACGCGACCGTTTTTCTATCCGCTTCACAAACTTCCACCCTACCGTGAGGGGCATGCTGGTAAAGAACCGCTAGTCGTGACCGAACGTTTGGCCGAGACAGGTTTGAACCTCCCAACCTATACAACAATGAGTGACGATCACGTCGAAACTGTTTGCCGTCACATACTGAACATTGCCAAATGAGAACTGAGTCGCGCGTGTTCAGAAATCTGGCATCAGATGACGTAGAGGCATTGCTTTCGTTCTTTGGCTCGTTGACCGAACAGGATCGTTGTTTTTTTCACCCACATCTCTTCGATGCTAGAACAGCCCAAGGCATCTGCCACAATCCGGGAAAGGATGTTTTTGCGGCTGGCTTCCAGCATTCTGACGTAAAGGCCTACGGGATGTTGCGAGGATGGAATGACGGGTTTGAGGTGCCCCGGTTAGGTATTGCTACAGGTCCTTCGGCACGTGGCCAGGGATGGTCGGACGGAATGATGGACTACCTACATCAGGTGGCGCGTGACGCTGGTGCTTCACGGGTGGAACTCAAAGTGGACGTTCGCAACACAGCCGCAATAGCTTTGTACCGGCGTCATGGATACCAGTTCCCCGAAAAGTTTCAGAATTCACCTGACACCGTTGCCTGGAGATCTCTGTAGTGCGCGTGTGCATAGATGCGAGAGCCGGCGGCGGTTGGGCCGGTGGCGTAGAGATGCTGATCATAGGGCTTGCTCAGGGATTTTCACAGTTAACTGATGGAGATGAGCAGTACTTTTTTTTCACCAATCCAAACTCGGCTGATTGGCTGGAACCTTATCTGGGAGGGAATTGCCATTTGCTTCCGTCCCACCCTATGAAACCGAGTAAACAAAGGAATGTGTTTCAACGTAGCGCGGGGCGGGTTCGGTACTTCCTGCAGAAAACTCACGACAAGCGAGTGGCCAAAACCCTAGCTAGTCAGATGCGGGCGCCAGACGGTGTTTCGGGCAGCAACGGGCGTATCGAAGCGGCGAACATCGACATCGTGCACTTCACATTGCAGGAAGCCTTCGCCACTGAAGTTCCGTTCCTTTATCATCCGCATGATCTGCAGCACAGACACTTTCCAGAGTTCTTTAAGCCGGAAGAGATCGCTTGGCGGGACACTGTTTACAGATATTTCTGCGAGAAAGCACAACTGGTTTCGACCGTTTCATCATGGGTGAAGAAGGATGTAGTTGAAGCTTATGGGCTTTCTCAAAAGAAGGTTGCGGTTATTCCTTTTGCGCCACCGAACCTTGGCTACCAAGAGCCTTCTTCGTCGGATCTGGCGCAGACTGTGGATAAGTTTGCCTTGCCATCGAGCTTTGCATTTTATCCCGCCCAAACATGGCCTCACAAAAATCATATCCGTTTAATAGAGACCGCGGCTCGCGCAAAAGACAACGGAGCGTCTGACATCTATCTCGTGTTTAGCGGGCAAAGAAACGACCACTATCCGGCTATAGCTGCGAAGGTTGCCGAGCTCGGTATGGAAGAGAGGGTCAAGTTCGTTGGTTTCGTCTCGCCGATCGAATTGCAGAGTTTGTATCGGCTAGCTCGGTGTGTGGTTGTGCCATCACTACATGAAGCTGCTAGTTTTCCGATATGGGAGGCATTTGTTGCTGGAGTGCCCGTTTTATGTTCGTCGGTGACATCTTTGCCGGAACAGGTGGGGCCCGCTGCCGTTCTATTCGATCCTCTAAACACGGAGGAAATGAGTGATGCTTTGCTTCGAGTTTGGTCTGACGATGAACTCAGAAACGGGCTGATTGCCGAAGGGCATGAGCGTGTTCATCAATTGACTTGGTTAAGAACATGCAAACAATTCAGAGCTCACTATCGCGCGATCTTGAAAAAACCGCTAGTGAACGAAGACCGAGAGCTTCTATCGGCACCCGCAGTTCTTTGATCGCAGCAATTACATTGAATTTCGTATTTGCTAGGAGGCAATATTGCTAGGGAAGTAGTGTTAGGCTGACTGTTTCGCAATCCTCAGGATGCTTCCTTGCTCACTTCGGTCTTGGAGGAGCACAAAAAAGAAAAAACCAAGACCACTACTACTAAACTGAGGCTAGATTGCCATAGGAGCTTTTTTCGTCCATGCCTATTTCACCTTTGACCGGTAAGCCAGGCGAATTTCTATTTGAGGCCCAAGTCATTGGCCGCCATAAGGCGCAGTATTTTCTGGACCGGAGCTGTGGCTTTATCTGGGTAGACAATCCCGTTTGGCTGGAGGAAGCCTATAGCGATGCTATTGGACAGACTGACACAGGCATTCTGGTGCGCAACCTGAACAACATCCGTGGAGTCTCGCTGGCCATGCGATCCAATGGGCTGAGTGACGCACGCGGGGTCGATCTCGGCGGCGGCTATGGGCTACTGGTTCGCGGTTTGCGGGATGTTGGCTTGCACTTTCACTGGTCTGATCCCTATGCAGAAAATCTAATCGCCAAAGGGTTTGAGGCTGATGAAGACCCTTATTCCGTCGCCACCGCTTTTGAAGTACTGGAGCATTTGCCCAATCCGTTGCGTCACATCCAAGAAGCCCGTGACCAGTTCGGGTTCGACACTTTGTTTTTTTCGGCTACTTGTTTTGATCCGTCCAATATCCCGTCACGCGATTGGTGGTATTGGGCTTTTGAGGCTGGACAGCATATCAGCTTTTTCTCGGAAGCATGCTTGGATTTCATGGCTTCGCAGCTAGGGATGCGCAAGTTTCACCTAACTGGTGATATGTATGCGTTCACAAGTTTGGATAGTCTCCACTGGCCGAGGAAGTGGCAACGTAAGAGGCTGGAAAAAGCCCATAGAAAGTCCAGTCTTACCCAGCAGGACTTTACTGAAATGAAACAGCGAATGACCGAACACCAAAAACACTGAGGGGTTGATGAATAGGCCGTCTTAGCTATGCGCCTTACTCGGTTTCTTGCTCTAGCCGTTGCCGGGCGATCACTTCATTTCGTTCCGCCTTTTGCTGATCCTTCATACAGCGCTCGACGAAATCCAAATGCAGTTCCACCGCCATACGCGCTTCGGCAGGGTTGCGCGCCTGTAAGGCGGCGTTAATCGCTCGGTGTTGGTCGAGGATGGCTTCGCGGGTTGCGCGTTGCTGGAACATCATCTGGCGGTTGTAGAACACGCCCTGACGTAGCAGGTCATACATCGACCGCATCATATGGAGCATGATCACATTGTGGCTGGCCTCGATGATGGCCATGTGGAAGTCCGCGTCCAGTTGCGCCTCATCTTGGGTGGCGTTGCGGTCATGGGCGGCCTCCATCCGGTCAAAGATCGCTTGAACGACCTTCAGGTCACTGGTCGATCCCAGACGCGCGGCACGCTCGGCCGCCAGCCCCTCAAGGTCGCGGCGGAATGAGAGGTAGTCGAACACCGCTTCTTCATGGCTGCCAAACAACCGGATCAGCGCTGGCGAAAAGGCAGATCCTAGCACCTCGGCCACATAGATTCCTGACCCGGCTTTTGCGGTCAGAAGGCCCTGCTCCTGCAATTCGGCGATGGCGTCGCGCAGGGACGGGCGCGAGACTCCCATCCTGTCGGCCAGTTCTCGTTCTGACGGCAATCTCTCGCCGGGGCGTAGGATGCCACGCAGGATCAGCAGCTCGATCTGCCGGACCACTGCAATCGATAGCTTCTCGGTGTGAATTTTCTGAAAAGGCATAGGGTCGTCCGAAATTGGTCAAAACATATGACCACAGGGCGCGTGCGGGTTCAAGAACAGGGCTTCACATCGTGTGAAACATTAGGTCAGCATTATTGACTTTACTTAGTGTCTACATAGGCTGCGCGCATTGAGATCGGAGGAGCCCAATGACTACAAATCCGCTATTCGCCACTCGGACGCAGAACATGAAGGCATCCGAGATCAGGGAGTTGCTGAAACTGTTGGATCAGCCGGATATCATCTCATTTGCCGGTGGCATACCCGATCCTGCCCTGTTTCCGGCGGACGCGTTTACGCAGGCCTTTCAGACGGCCCTTGGTCCGGATCGACAAGCACAGGCGCTGCAATATTCGGTGAGCGAAGGATATGCGCCGCTGCGCCAATGGCTCGTCGACCACATGGCCTCGATCGGGGTCGCCTGTGACATGGACAATATCCTGATCACGTCGGGCTCGCAGCAGGCGCTGGACTATTTGGGCAAGCTGTTCTTGTCTCCGGGCGATACCGCCCTGGTTGACTGGCCGACCTATCTGGGTGCAATCTCCGCGTTCAATGCCTATGAGCCGCGTTTCGACCAGCTCAGCATTCCCGGCAATCAAGGGGCCGAGGAATATCGAAAGGCCGCAGGCGCGGGACGGATCAAATTCGCGTATCTCTCGCCGGACTTTTCCAATCCCACGGGTGAAACTGTCGATTTGCGTGGGCGCGAGGCGCTGCTGGATCTGGCCGCGGATCTGGACTGCGCGGTCATCGAAGATGGGGCCTATCAGGCCCTGCGCTATGACGGTGCGCCAATCCCTCCGATTCTGGCGCTAGAGCAAGTGCGGAAGGGGTCGATTGAGGACTGTCGGACGATCTATTGCGGCAGTTTCTCGAAGACACTGTCGCCGGGGTTGCGGGTTGGTTGGGTTGTGGCGGCCAAACCTATCATCTCGCAGCTGGTTCTGATGAAACAGGCGGCGGATCTGCATTCGGCCACGATCAACCAGATGGCCGTGCATCAGGTGGCGCAGGCCTGTTTCGAAAACCAGATCCCAAAAGTGCGGCAGACCTATCGCGCACGCCGCGATGCCATGCTGACGGCGTTGCATGCCCATATGCCCGACGGTGTCTCCTGGACCAGACCTGAAGGCGGGATGTTCGTGTGGCTGACGCTTCCCGCCGGGACCAGTGGTGCTGCGCTTTTGGCCCGAGCTCTGGATACGGTTAAAGTGGCCTTTGTTCCCGGTCAGGCGTTTTTCCCGGATGGCAGTGGTGAAAATACAATTCGGCTGAGTTTTTCAAACTCGGACGAGGACACCATCCGTGAGGGAATTCGACGCCTTGGGCAGGTCTTACGCGCAGGCGATTGGTAAAGCTTCGTTAACCATATCACCGTTAGAACGGCAGCATGATGCGCTTACTTCCTATCCTGCTGCTGGCTGCCTGTTCGGGTGGCTCGCCTCATTTCCGTGATATGCCTGCAACGCGGGTCGCGGTGAATGGCAGTGTCTTTGACGTGCGCGTGCGCGGCCCATTGGCCGAGGCGGTGCGGGTGAACTCTCAATACGCGCCGCGGCTGGGGCCGGTTCGCGACCGGGCAGCGCTGGCCATGGCGCAGGTCTCGGGCTGTCCGTTGATGGATGTGCTGGGGGATGCGGCGGTGACGGTGGGCGTGCTAGGCTGTGATCAGGAACTTGGGGAAAAGTTGATCTTTGGCGCGCTGCTTTTGCGTCCCTATGAATGCGTCAACTACAGTTATTCCGGCAGTTCCGGCTATCAGGTCTTCGAGTGTACGCCCTACTAGCGCGCGTCGCATTGCGCGTGAAACTGCCAAGATGTTGTGGATAACTCGGGTCCATCGCCCATATCCTGCGCATATCCGTTGACTCGGCCCCAATCCGTTGCGCAGACTTCTCTGTATTAGGAATCATGGGACAGGCCGCCTTTGCGCTTTAGCAAACTCAAACTGACCGGCTTCAAAAGCTTTGTTGATCCGACCGATCTGATCATTGCGGACGGATTGACCGGTGTGGTGGGTCCCAATGGCTGCGGCAAATCCAACCTTCTTGAAGCTCTGCGCTGGGTGATGGGCGAAAACCGTCCCAAATCCATGCGCGGCGGCGCGATGGAGGATGTGATATTCGCCGGGGCGGCCACGCGACCTGCGCGCAACTTTGCCGAGGTGGTCCTGACCATGGACAACTCGGAACGTCTGGCGCCTTCGGGCTTCAATGACAGCGACCAGTTGGAGATCATTCGCCGCATCACCCGCGATGTCGGCAGCGCCTACAAGACCAATGGCAAGGACGTGCGCGCCCGGGATGTGCAGATGCTGTTCGCCGATGCTTCGACCGGGGCGCATTCCCCTGCTTTGGTTGGGCAGAACCGCATTGCCGAGCTGATCAACGCCAAACCCCGCGCCCGCCGTCGCATTCTGGAAGAGGCTGCCGGAATCTCAGGCCTCTATCAACGGCGGCATGAGGCTGAGTTGAAGCTGAAAGGCACTGAGGCCAACCTGACCCGTGTCGATGATGTGCTGGAGCAGTTGGGTGGCCAACTTGCGCAATTGGCGCGTCAGGCCCGTCAGGCGGCGCGCTACCGCGAGATCGGAGAACAGTTGCGGCAGGCCGAGGGTATGCTGCTCTATCGGCGCTGGAAAGAGGCCGATATCGCCCGCCAGGTTGCCGAAGATAAGCTGCGCGACCGGATCACCGAAGCCTCACGCGCGGAGGCCGCCGCCCGCGAAGCCGCTGCCAAACGCGCGGAGATCGAGGAAACCTTGCCTCCCCTACGCGAAGAAGAGGCCATCGCAGCCGCCGTCCTGCAACGCCAGCAAGTGCAGCGCGATCAGCTCTCGGATCAGGAAACTCGCGCGCGCCAATCCATTGAAACGCTGACCAACCGCATTCAGCAACTTGGGAACGATATCGAACGCGAAACTGGTCTGAACCGCGATGCAGGCGAAATGATCGAGCGTTTGGAATGGGAAGCCCGCGAGCTGATCAAAGCCGCGGAAGGTCATGATGAGAAGGTTACCGAGGCAGCTGAGGTGGCGCGCGAAGCGGCCTCGATCCTGCAGGAACGCGAAGACCACCTGTCTCAACAGACCGAGGATATGGCCCGCCTGGTCGCGCGCCACCAGTCTGCGCAGCGCTTGGTTGAGGACAGTCGCAAGACTCTGGCCCGGTCCGAGGGCGAAGAGGAGAAAGCGCGGCTGGCGGTGGACGAAGCCAAGTCTGCCCTGACGCGCGCGGATGACGCTTTTGAAGCGGCGCAAGAAGGTGAAGAAGAGGCGCGGGAAGCTGCCGAAGCGGCCGAGGAAGCGCTGGCTGCCGCTGATGAGATGCGGACCGAGACGCAGGCGCGCGAGGCTGAGGCCCGGGCCCAACGGTCCGAGGCTGAGGGTGAGTTGGGGGCCATCAGGGCCGAAACCACCGCGCTCGCCAAGCTGGTCGAACGGGACACCGCCGAAGGCGGGCAGGTGCTGGACCTTCTGCGCGTCGCACCGGGCTTTGAAAAGGCGCTGGGGGCGGCTTTGGCCGACGATCTGCGCGCGCCCTTGGTTGAGGGCGATGGGCCATCAGGTTGGGTGCAGGTCGCGGGCTATGAAGCGGATCAGCCTCTGCCGGAAGGGGCCGAACCTTTGGCGCTGCATGTCTCGGGGCCGGATCGCCTCAGCCGCCGGATCGCGCAAATCGGCTTGGTTGATGCAGAGCTTGGCGCGCGGTTGCAGACGTCCTTGAAACCGGGTCAGCGGCTGGTGTCGCGATCCGGTGATCTGTGGCGCTGGGACGGATTCCGCGCCTGGGCCGAAGATGCACCCAGCGCAGCTGCCTTGCGGTTGGAGCAGTTGAACAAGCTGGAAGCTTTGAAACAGGAACTCGCCCGCACCGAGGCGCAGGCCGAAGGGGCCCGCGCAGCGCATGAGGCCCTGTCGCAGCAATTGGCCGATGTCACCGAAGCAGACCGCCGCGCGCGTGAGGCGCGCCGCGGGGCCGATCAGCGCATGGCCGAAGCCGCCCGCGCCTTGTCGCGCGCCGAGGCGGATCGCAATCTGGCGCAGGGCAAGCTGGAAACTCTGACCCTGTCTGTGGATCGCCACAAAGATGACGCCATGTCTGCCCGCGCGCAACTCCGTGAGGCCGAAGCCGCGCTGACCGAACTGGGCGACCTCGACAGTGCCCGCGCGCAGGTTGAAGACATCAAGCAAACGGTCGAAGCCGCGCGGATCACCATGCTGACCCACCGCTCGACCCATGATGAGTTGCGCCGCGAAGGTGAGGTTCGGACACGTCGCAGCCAGGAGGTGACGAAAGACCTCAGCGGGTGGAAGCACCGGTTGGAGACCGCCGAAAAGCGGATTTCCGAACTGGCCGACCGAAAGGAGGGGTCCGAGGAGGAACTCTCCGAGGCCATGGCTGCGCCCGCCGAGATCGCCGAGGCACGGGAAGAGCTGAACGAGATGATCGAAGCCGCCGAAGCCCGCCGGGCTGAGGCCGCCGATAAGCTTGCCGAGGCCGAAACCCAGCAGCGAGAGGTTGTCATGGCCGAGCGTGACGCGGAACGCTTGGCCTCAGAAGCGCGCGAAACCCGTGCGGCAGCAGAGGCGCGCTGTGATGCGGCCAAGGAAAGCGTCACCGCGGCGGCGGAACGGATTGCCGAGGATCAGCAGCTGACCCCGAACCAGTTACTGAACCAGTTGGACGTGAACCCGGATCAGATGCCCGCCGCCGACGCGCTTGAGGCAGAGGTCAACCGCCACAAACGCCAGCGCGACGCGATGGGTGCGGTGAACCTGAGGGCCGAAGAGGACAGCAAAGAGGTTCAGGAAGAGTTCGACACTCTGAACGGTGAAAAGGCTGATCTGGAAGAGGCGATCAAGGCCTTGCGCAGCGGTATTGCCAGCCTCAACCGCGAAGGGCGTGAGCGTCTTCTGACCGCGTTTGAACAGGTGAATTCGAACTTCGCGATGCTATTCAAGCACCTGTTCGGTGGCGGTGAAGCCAATCTGGTCATGGTCGAAAGCGACGATCCGCTGGATGCGGGGCTTGAAATCATGTGCCAACCTCCGGGCAAGAAACTCTCGACCCTGAGTCTGTTGTCGGGTGGAGAACAGACCCTGACAGCAACCGCGCTGATCTTTGGCGTCTTCCTCGCCAATCCCGCCCCGATCTGTGTGCTGGACGAGGTCGACGCGCCGCTGGACGACGCCAACGTCACCCGGTTCTGCGACCTGCTGGACGAGATGTGCCGCCAGACCGACACGCGGTTCCTGATCATCACCCACCACGCAGTAACTATGGCACGGATGGATCGGCTGTTCGGCGTGACCATGCAGGAACAGGGCGTCAGCCAGTTGGTGTCGGTCGATCTGAAAAAAGCCGAGCAGATGGTCGCCTGACCCCTCACTGCAACGTTATGCCTGTTTCACGACGCTTCGGGCTAGGGTGTCCGCATGATACGTTTTCTATTGCTCGCCCTGCTATCCGCCAGCCCGCTTTCTGCCGCCGAATGGGCGTTAAAGCCCGGTGATGCGCCTTTGACCCTTGAGGAACTGAACGGTCTGGCTGGGCGAACCTTGACTTTCTTTGACGACGGTCAGTCCAAATACTCCGCCGGAGGGGCCTATTCCTACACCTACGCCAGCGGAGAATCCGCCTTTGGCACCTATTCCATTGCCGAGGATGGCAGCGTTTGTATCGCCTATCGCAACGGGTTCAGCCGGTGTGACCTCTATGTGCGCAGGGGCGATCGGTTGATTCTGATCGATCAAAAGGGCGATCGGTATCCAGTTAGACCCGAAGCGCAATAGCTGTCTGTCGCTACTCACGCGCGATCAGAAAATCGGAATCCTCAACTCCTGACCGGGGAAAATCACATTCGGGTCGCTGATAAAATGCGCGTTTGCCCTTTGGATCACCGAGATCTGCCCAGCATTACCGTATTGCGATACAGAGATCGCGGTCAGAGTATCTCCGGGCGCGACGGTGTAGTTCCTATACCCGACATATCCCGGCAGAATGCGCGGACCGTAAAAGATCGGAACATGGACGGTCGGAATCCCGCCCTCACCACCGGCGCTGTCATCCTTGACCGTCAGGATCAGACGGTCGAGTTGGAAATTCGGATTGTCAGGGACTTCCAGCGTGGCCTGAAACTGGCGAAGCGCAATTGCCCCAGCCGTCGCGGCTCCAGTGAATTCCACATGACCTTCTGTGATCGAGATGGAAAGGTGTCCTTCAAAGCCAACGGCGTTGCCTGCGATCATGATTGTCTGGCCGACGATGTCGAAGGGTTGGGGCTGAAGTATTTCAATATTCATCAATGAACTCCTTCGCAATGGATAGGGAATCATACCCCGAACAGGTTCCCGCACAAAATCAGACCGGTGGAAAATGGCCCATCACGCGCCCTTGTTGACGTTCTTTTCAGCCAGTAGGGGGTGCTCCTTCTAGAGTCTGTTCAGTAAGTCAGGCGTAGGCCACGCATCAGCGGGCAGGCCCAACCGCTTCTGTTCTGCCTGCACTGCCGCTCTGGTACCGGCCCCTAAAATCCCGTCGATTTTGCCGACGTCATAGCCACGCGATTGCAGTTTGCTCTGCAATTGCTTCATCTGTGCGCCGTTCAGGCCTGCTGCCGGATTGCCCGCGTCATAGATCTGTGCGCCCTCTAGCCTTGTGCCGAAATAGGCTGCTGTCAGGACGTAGGTAAAACTTTGGTTCCATTCGAAATAGACGTCGAAATTTGGATAGGCCAGAAAGGCCGGCCCTTTGTGCCCCTGCGGCAGGATCAGCGAGGCAGGCAGGTTGGCCAGCGAGGCGCTACGGGCCTGCACACCCATTGCCTGCCAGTCAGACACTGCACGAGGTTTGCCCGGCCCGGACAGCGACCAGTCCATCTGCGCGGGCACTGTCACCTCTTGCAGCCAGGGCTGGCCCGGCTGCCAACCCAGATGGGATAGCATCTTACCCCCCGACATCAGCGCATCCGGGGCCGAGGTTTTTAGCGAGACCTTGCCGTCCCCATCCCCATCCACGCCGTTTTCCAGTATGTCGCGGGGCAGCATCTGAACCATGCCGATTTCTCCGGCCCAGGCGCCAGTAGTGCGGGCGGGGTCGAAATTTCCCTGACTGTACAGCTCGATGGCAGCGAAGATCTGGGGTCGGAACAGCTCGGGGCGGCGGCAGTCATGGGCCAGCGTGACCAGCGCGTTGCGGGTGTTGAAATCGCCCTGAAACGCGCCGTAGTCGGTTTCGAACGCCCAAAAGGCCAGCAGGACCCCGCGTGAGATACCATATTCGCGCTCGATCCGGTCGAAGACCGCGTCGTATTTCTGCGACATGGCCTTGCCCCGGTCGATCCGGTTCTGCGAGATCAGACGGCGCGAAAAGTCGATGAAGGGTTTCTGGAACACGCCCTGCGCACGGTCGGCTCTCAGAACGGCGTTGTCCTGCTGCACCCCTTTGAAAAAGGCGTTGACGGTGGATTTGTCGAACCCTTGCTGGACCGCTTCGGCCTTCAGCCCTTTGACGAAGGAATTGAACCCTCCGCCACATTGCGCAAAGGCGGGCGAGGCGAACAGGGCGGCGGCGAAGAGGCCGGACAGAAAGCGCATGGGGCGTCCTTTAGAAGATCACGTTGATCCCAACCCACACTGAGACGAGGCCAAGCGCAAGCCCCCAGACACGCCAGAGCATGTCGCATGCGCGGAAAACCTCTGCCGCGCCGATCTGACGGCGCGCATCGCCATTGACCCAGGCCAGGTCGCGCAACTGTCCGTCATAGCTGCGTGGTCCTGCCAGTGCGATGTCCAGCCCGCGGGCCATTGCAGCCTCGGGCCAGCCTGCATTGGGCGAGATATGTCGGTGGGCGTCCTGCAGGATATCTCTCCAGCGCGCCCATTGGCCCGATAACGCCACGATCATCAGGCAGGTCAGCCGCGCGGGGATCAGGTTCAGCAGGTCGTCGAACCGGGCCGAAGCCCATCCAAAATCCCGGTGTTTCTCGGTGCGATAGCCGATCATGCTGTCAGCGGTATTCACGGCCTTGTAGACCAGCAACCCCGGCAGGCCCGCCAATAGAAACCAGAAAGCGGGCGCGATAACGCCGTCGCTGAGATTCTCGGCCGCGCTTTCGATGGCGGACCGGGCGACCTGTTCCTCGGTCATGTCGCTTGTGTCTCGTGAGACGATCATGGCTACCTGCGCCCGCCCGTCAGCAAGCGAGGCGTGTAGCCCTTCGCCGACAGCGCGGACATGGGTCACAAGCGATTTCTGCGCCAACAGGATCGCACAGACCAGAATCTCCGCAACTCCGCCAAGCTGCGCCAGCACCCAGCCGACACCATAGGCCGCAATGACCAGTAGGAGCAGTGTGCAAACGCCCTTGGCACGCCGCGCTGCGCCGTGGTTCAGCCGCTTGTCCAGCCATCCAATGGCATTGCCGATCACCACCGCAGGGTGCCGGATGCGGGACCAGAGCCAGTCCGGCTCGCCCAACGCCGCGTCCAGACACATCGCGCAGACCAACAGAAAGGGTATGCTCACAGCGCGGCCTCCAGCCGATCCCACCCGTGTGCAGGAGGGAGGCCAACGCGCAGATAGCGTTGTGAATAGGGGAAGATGCGGCTCCAGATATGTGCCTGCGCCAAACGGTCTTGCCATAGGGCCGCATCCTCGACTTCGTAGAGGCGGAACAGGCTTGTGCCTCCGACCAGCCGCGCGCGTTTATCAATAACCATGGCGTCCAGCCGGGTGGTCTCGGCTTCCAGACGCATGCGGGTCTCGTTGGCCCAATCCGTGTCCTGCAGAGCTTGTGTTCCGACCCGCAAAGCAGGACCCGAGACAGCCCAAGGGCCGGTCAGGTCGTTCAGTCTGGCAATCAGGTCCGATGCACCGATGGCAAAGCCCAGCCGCATCCCGGCCAACCCCCAGAACTTACCAAAGCTTTTCAGAACGATCACGCCGGGCTGTCCGGCCAGATGGATCAACGAGGCACCGGGCATCACGTCGCAAAAGCTTTCGTCAATGATGGTCAAAGGCGCGGTGGCGTCGTTGGCTCGCCACACCCGGCCATCCGGGTTGTTCGGGTGTACGATTACGCGCGCATCAGCAGGGCCGGTTTCCTGCACCGACCAGCCTTGAGCCCGAAAGGCGGCGGCGTGTTCGTTATAGGTGGGCATCGTGATCTGGACCCGGCCTTGCGTCGCCAGTGCGGGAATGCGCGCGATCAGGGCCGAAGCTCCGGGCGCGGGCAGGATCGCCGCCTCCGCCGGGACATTCCAGAACTGGCGGGCGGCTGTGCTGAGGCGCTCGAACGCGCCATGATCGGGCAGTTCGGTCCAATCCGAGGGGTGCAGCCCTGCAATCGGGTAGGGATGCGGGTTGATGCCGGTGGACAGGTCGATCCAATCGCTGCGCGCGCCGCCATATAGCGCGATGGCCCCATCCAGACCGCCACCATGGTCGCGTTTCGCACGAGGATTCAATTCGGTATCGTTCATCCCAACGCATGCCCCAAATGTCGTATTCGCCCCGCTTCAAGCGGATTTTCGCCGTTTTGACAAGCAAATCCGCGTGATCAGGGCCGTCAGCAGGCGGAGTTAACACTTTGTTAAGGAAATGACGTGATCACGGGTCTTGGGGGTCGGCACCACTCACCACACCAAGTGCCGAGGTTGTAGTATGAAAGTTTTGATTGTTGAGAGTAACCCCGATCTGGGTCGGGTCTGGAAAAGGCATCTTGAACGGCAAGGTGCCGAGGTGACGCTTGTGGCTGGGCAAGAGGCCGCGATACTGGCGCTCTATGGCTCTGAGTTCGAGATTATCGTGCTGGATCTGGTTCTGGAAACCGGCAGCGCGCTGGCCGTTGCCGATTTCGCCAGCTACCGTCGCCCCGAGGCGCGGGTGATTTTTGTCACCAACACCACCTTCTTCTCGGACGGGTCGATCTTTGCCCACAGTCCCAATGCCTGTGCCTATGTGCAAAGCGGCACCCCGCCCGAGGATCTGGCGGCGATGGTAGAGCATTACGCGGCGGGGCGCTGATCCCGTCCGTGCGGTTCAAGATAGTCAAGCGTCGGGTTAACCGGGATGATCCGGTGCGGATTGATGCTGTCGTGACTGTAGTGATAGTGCCGCACGATATGGTTCATGTTCACGGTCTGCGCGACACCCGGCCATTGATATAGCTCACGCGTATAGGCCCAGAGGTTGGGGTAGTCGATCAGCCGGCGTTTGTTGCACTTGAAGTGCAGGTGATAGACCGGATCGAACCGGATCAGCGTGGTGAACAAACGCCAGTCGGCCTCGGTCACGCGGTCGCCCATCAGGTAGCGGTTCCGGGCCAGCCGGTCCTCGAGCCAATCCAGCGTCTCGAACAGTGGGTGGACGGCGGCGTCATATGCCTCTTGCGAGGTGGCAAAACCGGATTTGTAGACACCGTTGTTAACGTCTGAGTAGATCCGCGCGTTTACCTCTTCGATCTCATCCCGCATTGCCTCGGGCCAGTAGTCATCGCGGTTGCCCGTGATCTCGTTGAAGGCCGAGTTGAACATGCGGATGATTTCCGAGCTTTCGTTCGAGACAATCGTCTCCTGCTTTTTGTCCCACAGGATCGGCACCGTAACCCGACCGGAATAGGCGGGGTCGGCCTTGGTGTAGATCTGATGGGCGTAGTCCAGGCCGTAAAGATCATCTCCGGTCGCGCCGTGATCATCGGTTTCAAAACTCCAGCCCTTGTCCAGCATGTCCGGATGCACCACCGAAACCGAGATCAGATCGGTCAACCCTTTGAGCTCCCGAAAGATCAGCGTCCGATGGGCCCAAGGACAGGCGTGACTGACATAGAGGTGATAGCGCCCCGGTTCGGCCTTGAAGCCACCTTTGCCGGACGCGCCAGCGCTGCCATCAGCCGTCAGCCAATTGCGAAACTGAGCGGCGCTGCGCTTGAATGCGCCGCCGGTGGATTTCGTGTCATACCAGGTGTCGTGCCAGGTTCCGTCAACCAACAGGCCCATATCGCGTCCTCCGTATCTGCGTTTCGGCAAAGATAGGGTGCAGAACCCGGCCTTCCTATCACAGCCCGCGCGCATTCAGCCTGCACTTGCGCACATCACCGGCCTGAGATGTGCGCGCAACATCTGCGTGCGCTTTGATGTTATGTGTTCGGCTTCACTGGATTTTTACAGTTTTGCTCCCACAATAAGAGATATCGAAGGGGGGAAATTTGATGAGTACCTATGTTTCCAAGGAAATGAGCGCTGAGTTGGAGGCCGCGCGAATCGCCACTTTGAAAAAGACCAGCCGTTTGCGGGTGGAAATGGGCGACAATTACTTCAAAATTCTTAGATTGTGGAAGAATGGCTTTACAGTCGAGGCCGAGACCACGCCGCGTTTGCGCGGGTTAGTCGATATCCATGACGGTGCGAACCATTTGTATCAATGCCTGATCGTCGCGGACGAGGAAGAGGCAGGCGAAATGCGCTATGAGTTCAAGCGCAACACGGCGGCTTCCGACAAGGCGCCGCTGGATTTCTACCGCGCCCCGGATGCTCCGATTGCCCTGCTGGGGTACGAGGACTGAAGCGTTTTGCGTTTTACCTGAGGCTAGACCACCGAAAGGCGCGTTCGTCTGCAAGGAGAGGCGGCGTATGGCGCCCCAAATCAAAGGCAAAGCGACCTAGGGTCGAATTTCGACGGTCGTTCCGGTCGGAGTCAGGCTCCACAGCTTGGCCATCTCGTCATTGGACAAAGCGATGCAGCCCAGCGTCCAGTCTCCGGGCAGGGTGAGGCCGACAACGCCATTTGGTTGCCCGTGAATGAAGATATCTCCGCCGGGGTCTATGCCCTGCTGCTGTGCGCGGGCGATGTCTTCGGGTTGAGGGTAGTCGATCCCAAGTGACAGGAGAAACGCACTGTTCGGGTTGCGCCGGTCGATGCTGAACACCCCGACGGGCGTCTTACCGTCGCCTTCCTGCTCTTTGTCTCCTTCCGGCGCGAACCCCAGTGCGATCTCGGTTTGCAGTACGATGGCTCCGTCCAACGTCGCGGTTAGGCGGCGGGCAGATTTTTCGATCAGAATGTGGTCGATCTGTGCCGCGTCAGGCGCCATGGCAGGCGCGGGAGGGCGCGGCCTGTATCTCTGCCAGCCGATCCAGCCAAGGGCTGCGATCAGGACGACCAGCGTGATCCGGGCCAGCAGGCGCATCCGCTATTGCAGATCCCCGAACGCCTGCTTCAGCCGCGCGCAGGCCTCCTCGACGCGGGCGCGTTGGGTGGCAAGGTTGAAGCGTTCGAAAGTTTCGCCGCCCGTGCCAAATCCGGGGCCTGATGAGGTCGCGATCCGCGCGTCCTGACGCAGACGTCGAACAAACTCATCATGGCTCATCCCAGTGCCTGAGAAATCGACCCAGGCCAGATAGGTTGCCTTTAGGGGCATCGACCAAAGGCCGGGAATCTCGGCGATCGTGGCGTCAAACAGCTGGCGGTTTCCATCCAGATGCGCGACCTGAGCATCCACCCATTCCGCCCCTTCGGGCGTGTAGGCGGCGGTGATCATGGCCACGCCCAGGGCGCTTGGTTCATAGTCCAGCGTATCCAGCCGGTAGCGCATCGCTGCACGCAGCTTAGGGTCGGGGATAATCATGTTGCCGGTGCGCTGTCCCGCAATATTGAAGGTCTTCGACGCTGCCGTAAGTGTCACGGTCCAAGGCCGTGCCTCAGGTGCTGCGACATCCATCGGGACGAACTTCGCCCCCGGGTAAACCAGATCATGATGGATCTCATCCGAGACCAGAATCAGCCCGTTGCGCCCGGCGAATTCAGCCACCGAGCGCAGCTCCTCAGTCGTCCATACCCGGCCCGACGGGTTTTGCGGCGAACACCACAGCAGCAGCTTCTCCGACCCATCCAGACGCGACTGCGCGTCGTCCAGATCAATCGCGTAGCTGTCTCCCTCGCGCACCAGCGGGCATTCCACCACGCGGCGTCCGGATTTGTTCACCTTGTGGGCAAACTCATGGTAAACGGGTGTGAAGATCACAGCGCCATCGCCCGGTTCGCTCCAGACATCCAGACAGAGGGCGATTGCATTGCCCAAACCTTGTGAGGTCAACACCCAATCAGTGTCGATTTGCCAGTCATGACGGGTTTGCATCCACCACTGAACCGAAGCCAAGTATTCAGGGTGTTTCCACGAATAGCCAAAGACCCCATGTTCAGCGGCGCGGCGCACCGCATCAATCACGCAAGGCGCGGACTGATAGTCGGAATCTGCCGTCCACATCGCGAGCCCATCATCGGGGGATACGCCGTAGAGTTGCTCCACCTTGTCCCATTTTGAACTGTGGGTACCGCGGCGGTCGGTTGGGATATTGAAAGTCATGTCTGCTCCATCTGTCGAGGCGAAAGCTAACTACAAATCGGGCGGGTGCAAGGGGGGCGTTGCGGCGACGGGCTGTATGCCCTAAATCAGCCTCATGAAACGCACTATTCTGATCCATCCCGATCCTCGCCTGAAAAAGGTCTGCGCCCCGGTTGCCGATCTGACAGATGATCTGCGCAAGTTGGCCGATGACATGCTAGAGACCATGTATGATGCGCCCGGCATTGGTCTGGCCGCGCCGCAGATCGGAGTGCTGGATCGCCTGATCGTTCTCGATTGCGTCAAGGAAGAAGGCGAGGCCCCCCGTCCGCTGGTCATGTTCAACCCCGAGATCATCGCCTCGTCGGATGAGACCAATGTATACGAGGAAGGCTGCCTGTCGATCCCGGATCAATATGCAGAGGTCACGCGTCCGAAGGTCGTCGACGTGGCCTGGATGGACCAGAACGGTAACGCACAGCAGGAAACCTTTGATGGGCTCTGGGCCACCTGCGTGCAGCATGAGATCGACCACTTGGATGGCAAGCTTTTCATCGACTACCTCAAGCCGCTAAAACGGCAGATGATCACGCGCAAGATGCAAAAGCTCAAGCGCGAGAAGGCACGCACATGACCGTCCGCACCTGCCTGCCATGGCCGGACAAACGCTTGCGGACCAAGGCGGAGGATGTATCTGAGATCACCGATGAGATCCGCGCCATCTGGGACGATATGATCGACACGATGGAGGCGATGCCTGGTGTAGGCTTGGCCGCGCCTCAGATCGGGGTGATGCTGCGTCTGGCCGTTGTCGATGGCTCGGCCGAGCGCGGTCGGGTGATAAGACTGGCGAACCCGGAAATCCTGCACAGCTCGATCGAGTTGCGCGAACATGATGAGGCCAGCCCGAATCTGCCGGGCGTGTCGGCCAAGGTAAAGCGCCCTCGGGCCGTGACCGTCAAATTCCTGAACGAACAGGGCATCATTGACCGCCGCGATTTTGTGGGGATCGAGGCCACCAGCGTGCAGCACCAGATCGACCATCTGAACGGCCGGATGTATTTCGACCGCCTCAGCAAGGTCAAACGAGACATGCTGCTGCGCAAAGCCAAAAAACAGGGGTAGGTCGGGCTTCAGACCGGCACCCGGAAACCGTACCGGAGCGGAACATGCGACTAATTTTCATGGGTACGCCCGATTTCTCGGTCCCGGTATTGGATGCTCTGGTCGATGCGGGGCATGAGATCGCCGCCGTCTATTGCCAGCCCGCGCGCCCCGCTGGTCGGGGTAAGAAGGACCGCCCGACACCTGTGCATGCGCGGGCTGAGGCGTTGGGGCTAGAGGTCCGGCACCCAGTCTCGCTGAAATCGCCCGAAGAACAGGCCGCTTTCGCTGCATTGAACGCGGATGTGGCGGTGGTCGTCGCCTATGGCCTCCTTCTGCCGCAAGCCATTCTGGACGCACCCGCACAGGGTTGTCTGAATATCCATGCGAGCCTGTTGCCGCGCTGGCGCGGGGCCGCGCCGATCCATCGTGCGATCATGTCGGGCGACGCGGAAACCGGGATCTGCATCATGCAGATGGAGGCGGGTTTGGACACGGGCCCCGTCCTGATGCGTCAGGCCACGCCGATTGAACGTGAGGAAACCACCGCGCAGCTACACGACCGGCTCTCAACTATGGGGGGCGCGTTGATCACCGAAGCCTTGACCCAGCTGCCGGACCTCACCCCCCAGCCACAACCCGAAGAGGGCGTCACCTACGCCTCAAAGGTCGACAAATCCGAGGCGCGTATCGACTGGTCCCGACCCGCAGTTGAGGTCGACCGCCAGATCCGGGGCCTGTCGCCCTTCCCTGGCGCGTGGACCGAGATGGAGGGCGCCCGCCTAAAGCTGCTGGCTTCACGCGTGGCCGAGGGGCAGGGCGCTTCGGGAGAGGTCCTGACACCCGAATTGCATGTCGCCTGCGGGCAGGGCGCGGTTGAACTGTTGCGCTTGCAACGGGCAGGCAAAGGCGCGCAGGATAGGGAAACCTTTCTGCGGGGCTGGCCCATTCCGGTCGGCACCCGCTTGACGTCGGAGTAGAGACAGATGTTCATGGTCCTGATGGGCACCGTCGTGATTGCCGGGATAGTCGGCTACCTCTCTGAGAAGACGGAATTCACCCATAACGGTTACCTTCAATCCATCATCATCTGCGTCGGCGGCGCGTTCCTGTTCTACTTCGTCCGCATCATGTTTGGCATCAGCTTTGGCCCGCCTGGGCTGGACGCGGTTCTATCCTCAATCGGTGCGCTGATCATCGTGCCAACCCATTGGAGGCGATGACATGCCAGTTGTCGCCCTGATCGTGATCGGAGCCGCCGCAGGGTTCCTCGCCACCCGCCTGATGCGGATCGAGGCCGATATTCCCACTACCATGCTGATTGGTATCGTCGGTGCCTTGGTCGGCGGGTTCCTGTTGCGTGCACTGATCACCGTTTCCGGCTGGTTGTCCGGTTTTGTGGGGGCGGTGCTGGGCGCGTTGCTGGTGATCTGGATATGGCAGAGTTTAAAGCGCCGTTAAGGCTTGACCTTTCCCTTGGGTCGCCGCCAGATCAAGCCGAGTTTTCAAACAGGTGACCCATGTCTTATGATCTGAACGCTGGTGACGTAGCCCTGATGGGCGTTCCACTGGATTTGCATTCCTCGTTTCTGCAGGGTCCGGCCTTTGCGCCCGGTCGCATTCGCGAGGCGCTGCATTCCGGTGCGGCCAACCTGACGGCCGAGGATGGCACCGATCTAGGGGCCACGGATCGGTTCAAGGATACGGGTGATCTGGATGTGTTCGAGATGCGCGGGCAAGAGCCGATCGACCGGATCGAGGCCGGGGCCGCCGCACGGATCGAAACCGGCGCGCGGCTATTGTCTTTGGGCGGAGATCACTCGGTCGCTTTCCCGCTGATCAAGGCCCATGCCGAGCGGTACGAGGGGCTGAACATCCTGCATATCGACTCGCATCCCGACCTGTATGACACGCAGGATATCGGTCCTCTGGGTCATGGTTGCCCCTTCGCGCGGGTGATGGAGACCGGCAAGGTCAAACGTCTGGTGCAGGTCGGTATCCGCACCATGAACAAGCACCAAAAGGAGCAGGCGGACAAGTTCGGGGTCGAGGTGATCGACATGCGCAATTGGCGTCCTGATCTGGAGATTAGCTTTGACGGGCCGGTCTACTTGTCGCTGGATCTCGACGCGCTGGACCCGGCCTTTGCACCGGGTGTGTCACATCACGAACCCGGTGGGCTCAGCACGCGTGAAGTGATTGACCTGATCCATCGGTTCGAGGGGCAGTTGGTCGGTGCGGATATTGTCGAACTGAACCCCCATCGCGACCCCTATGGCATGACCGCAATGGTGGCCGCGAAATTCGTCAAAGAGATCGGCGCGCAGCTGTTGTCGCGCTGAATTCAGCGCGCATCGCAGGTTGAGGCTGACCCCAGCCGCGTCGCGCGCGTGGTGGCCATGTCGTAGCTGTTGGCCTCGGCGGCTGTCATCCAGTGCATTTCGTCCTCCGAGGCGACTTCTAGCGTGTACCAATAGAAATCCTCGGATACGCCGATATCGTCATAATAGTCCAGATATCGGTCGTGTTCGGGGTCGTCCTCGGGCAGTTCGGTGGCGATGATGCCCCCTCCGCCCCAACTATGAACGCCGACGCAGGCGCCGGGCTGCAAGGTGCGCCTGTTGCCCGCCAGAAAAAGGTCTGTCCCACCCGAGGCGACCATGCCATCAGACGGCACCACCGTGTCAAAACCCCGGTTGCGCACCTCGCGCGAGAAGATCACGTTAGCATCGTCATCCACCGATCCTTCGATGTTTTGCAGGACAAGCGTTTTGATCTGCGGGTTGTCGGCGGCCACCACTCGAAAGGCACCAAGGGTGGTGTGATCGATGGCTCCGGTGACAACGATCTCATCGCCTTGGGCTAAGAATTGCGTCGGGCGGTAGGGTTCCGCGCAAGCGACGAGGCAAAGCGCACTGGCGGCGAGCAAAGACAGGGCAGGTTTCACAAGCGGGCCTTAGGTTTGTTTCGGTGGTATACGCCCTATTGGCGCGGCGGGCGGGCTTTGTAGACAGGAAGCCTCCAACCAAAGATAAGCGATCCGGCGCGCAAGGCCCAGCAGGTCGCTGCACATAGCGCCAGAGCGGGCAGGCCCTCGAGCCCAAGCCGTGTCGCAACCACTGCCGTCAAGGCACCGGCAAACGTTGCTGAAACGTAAAGCTCTCCCTGCTTCAGCACCAGGGGGACCTCGTTGCAGACCACATCGCGCATCAATCCGCCCAGACATCCGGTGGTTACGCCCATCAGCACCACGATGGTGCCGGATTGATCCAGCGATAGCGCTGCTCCAGTTCCTGCAGCAACGGCTATGGACAAAGCGAAACTGTCCAGCCAGATCAGCCAGCTATAGCGGCTTTCGACCAGATGCGCGGTGAAGAACACCAGAACAGCGGCCCCGACCGCAATCAGGATATAGTCCGGCTGGCCGATCCAGAAGACGGGATGACGATCTAGCAGCAGGTCCCGCACGGTGCCGCCTCCGACCGCTGTCAGGCAGGCGATGAAGGCAAACCCGACCAGATCAAGCTGCGCCCGGCTGGCCACGAGCGCCCCAGTCAGCGCAAAGACCAGAACCGAGGCATAGTCCAGCAGGGCAAGCGCGCTCACTCCTGCGCCTTTGCGGGTTTGAACGGGGCCATGCCCGCGCGGGCCAGCTCATCTGCTTTTTCGTTTTCGGGATGACCTGCATGGCCTTTGACCCATTCCCATGTCACATCATGACGACCCTGCGCTTCGTCCAACCGCTGCCATAGGTCCACATTCTTGACGGGTTTCTTGTTTGAGGTTTTCCAACCGTTCCGCTTCCACCCGAAAATCCACCCCGTTACGCCGTTTTTCACATAGGCGCTGTCGGTAACAACGGTGATTTTGGAAGCGCGCTCCAGTGCCTCCAGCGCGCTGATCGCGGCCAGCAGTTCCATCCGGTTGTTGGTGGTCTCGGCCTCACCGCCCTTGAGTTCCCGTTCTTTCAGGACCGAGTCCCCCTGCATCGCGCGCAGCAGCACGCCCCAGCCACCGGGGCCGGGATTGCCGGAACAGGCACCATCGGTATAGGCAAAAAGCTCAGGCATGGGCGGCAAGCCCGATCCAGTCCGAGACCGAGCCATCCAGCCCGGTTCCGCTGCCAAGTCGTCGTGCGGTGACGGTAAAGCCCGCCTCTTGCAGATAAGTTTTCAAGTCTTCCTCGGAATAATAGCTGTAGAAGCGCCCCAATCGATCCGGCCCTTCACCCTGTCCCAGCTTCATGGCGATATAGAAGACGCCCTTGGGTTTCAACGCCCGGTGAATGGCCGCCAAATGCTTCGGGAAGTCCGCGCGTTTGGCGTGCAGTAGGCTGAAATTGGCCCAGATGCCGTCATAGTCTCCCTCGGCCCTGATATCCGAGAACGCCGCTTGGCGGGCGGAAACGCCAGGGTGAGCCGAGGCCAGCCGGACCATCTCGGCCGAGGCATCCATGGCCTCAACCTCTAGCCCCGCCTGCGCCATGATCACTGATGAGGCACCGGGACCGCAGCCCAGATCTAACACCTTTCCGCCCGTTGGTACCGCCTGAATGAAATGGGTCAGTTGCGGGTCCCCGGTGTTGGCTTCATCGGTCAGATCGGCATAGCGCGCGGCCTGTTCGTCATAGACAGAGATCGTCTCACGGTCGCTCATAGATACACTCCGACAGCCAAGCACAGCAGCACGATGGCCGTCAGCAGGATACGCAATCGCATCCACCAGCGTGGCGCGAGACCCCAATACCAGAACAGGGCGTCCAGCACCAAAAGCCCGGCAAAGCCGATCATCAGATTGGTGCCAGCGCTGATCGGCCCGCCGCCTGTCATGAAGAAGGCCCAAAGGGCGGGAAGGACCGACAGAGTATAGCCCACCGTCGCCTTGCTGCCCGAGGTCTTCGTGGCGAAGCCCCACAATACACCGGACATGAAACTCAGGATAACCGAGCCATAGAACAGCTGGATGTAAGGCCCAACGAAACGAGAGCCTAGCTCGCGCGTGCCCAGATCGTGCAGATCCGAATTCAGATAAGTCAGTGCCCCCCAAATGAACGGGATCAGCCCCGCCAACCCCAGATAGAGCGCGGATTTGGGGACGCCGTTCATGCCGATTGCCTGAGCACGCGGGGGACTTTGAACTCGACGTTTTCGATGGCGGTTTCCACGAGGTCGACGGTTACGTCGTAGTGATCGCTGAACGCGTCGATGACTTCATTAACCAGTACCTCGGGGGCTGAGGCCCCGGCAGTGATTGCAATGCTCGAAATTCCCTCAAGCGCGCGCCAGTCAATGTCGGTGGCGCGTTGAACCAACTGCGCATAGTTGCATCCGGCGCGCGAGGCGACCTCGACCAATCGCCGCGAGTTGGATGAGTTCGGTGCGCCCACCACCAGCAGCGCATCCGCTTTCGGCGCGACGGCTTTCACCGCCTCTTGCCGGTTGGTTGTGGCGTAGCAGATGTCTTCCTTGTGCGGGCCGACGATCTTGGGGAACCGCTCTTCAAGCGCCGCGATTATATCCTTGGTGTCATCAACCGACAGGGTGGTCTGGGTGACAAAGGCCAGCTGATCGGGATTGCGAACCTGAACCGTGGCGACATCTTCGACGGTTTCGACCAGCAGCACCTCGCCTTCGGGCAACTGCCCCATGGTGCCGATGGTCTCGGGGTGGCCTTTGTGGCCGATCATGATCATCTGGAGGCCATTGTCCGAATGGCGCTGCGCCTCGACATGGACCTTCGAGACCAGAGGGCAGGTGGCATCGACATAGATCATCTCGCGACGAGCGGCGGTGGCAGGTACGGATTTGGGGACCCCATGAGCCGAGAAGATTACCGGTCGGTCATCGGGGCATTCATCCAGTTCCTCGACAAACACGGCCCCTTTGGCGCGCAGCCCGTCGACCACGAATTTGTTGTGGACGATCTCATGCCGGACATAGACCGGAGCGCCCCATTTCTGCAGCGCCATCTCGACGATCTTGATGGCGCGGTCCACGCCCGCGCAGAACCCGCGCGGCGCGGCAAGGTACAAAGTCAATGGCGGCTTGGTCATGTCGCTGTCTCCTTGCGCCACAGGTAGGTCTTTTCACGGCCTTGGTCCAGACAGGGCGGCGTCATTGATCTGACATGAATCACTGATAGCCGTTAGGTGTTTCAGTACCAAACCTTAGTTAAAGAAGCGCGGCCAGGGTTTCATACCCTGACCGCGCTAATCTCATCCCCAATTGTGACGCCGTGGGTTAGTGCCCGCCGGCGGCAGCAACACTGCGTGGTTCGGTCGGCATTTCCCGAGGCGGGCGGCCGATCACGTCGCGCAGGTCTTCCAGTTCAATGAAGTTGTCTGCCTGGCGGCGCAGCTCGTCCGAGATCATCGGCGGCTGGCTGCGGATGGTCGACACGACCGAAACCCGTACGCCCTGACGTTGCAGGCTGGCAATCAGCGGGCGGAAATCCCCATCGCCCGAGAACAGCACAATATGATCCACGCGTGGCGCCAGTTCCATGGCATCGACGGTGAGTTCGATATCCATGTTACCCTTTACCTTCCGACGCCCCATGCTGTCGGTGTATTCCTTGGCCGGTTTGGTCACCATGGTGAAGCCATTGTAGTGCAGCCAGTCAACCAGTGGTCGGATCGGAGAGTACTCGTCATTCTCCAGCAGCGCTGTGTAGTAGAAAGCACGCAGAAGCTTACCGCGGCGCATGAATTCCTGCCGCAGAAGCTTGTAGTCGATGTCGAAGCCAAGTGCTTTTGCGGCGGCATAAAGATTCGAGCCGTCGATGAACAGCGCTAGCCGTTCGTCTTTATAAAACATAAATAGGTCCTTCCGGTATAATCCAGCCCGCTGCGCGTTTAAGAGTGAGTGGTGTAAAATTAAGCGTGCTGGTGTGCCTATAATTAGGGCTTTTAATGCGCATCGCAAGTATGCATTTGGCCGAATATGGGGGTATTAATGGGCAAAACCACGTCAAATGCAGTTGTTGCGATGGGCGCAAATCTCAATCTGAGCGGACTAGGGCCCAAGGTGACACTTCGCAACGCAATAATAGCGCTTGCGGACCGTGGTGTGGTGATTCGCGCCGAAAGCCGGTTTTTTGCAACCCCCTGTTTCCCTCCGGGTGCAGGCCCCGACTACGTCAATGCCGCCCTTCTGATCGAGACTGACCTTACACCTGCGCAGCTGCTGGAGGTTCTGCATGAGGTCGAGCATGAGTTCGGTCGTGAGCGGGTGCAGCGCTGGGGGATGCGGACGCTGGATCTGGATCTGGTGTGCTACGATGATCAGTTATTGCCCGATCCCGCCACCTTCGATCGCTGGCTGAGCCTGCCCGCGGATGCACAGCGTCAAGAGGCGCCAGAGCAGCTGATTTTGCCCCATCCCCGCCTGCAGGACCGGGCGTTTGTGCTTGTCCCCATGGCCGACGTGGCCCCGGATTGGCGCCATCCGGTTCTAGGCCAGACCGTCCAACAAATGCTCGAGGCACTGCCAGCTGAAGATATAGCAGCGGTCACACCTTTGTAGATTGGTGGATTTGCGCTATTTCCTGCTTGTCAAGGCGTTCAATCGGTCTTAGATACAACGCTTCCTGATATGGACTCAGCAACGGAGTAGCGTTCCATGGCCCGCGTGACGGTTGAAGACTGCGTAGACAAGGTTCCCAACCGGTTTGAACTGGTGATGCTTGCCGCCCATCGTGCGCGTGAGATTTCCGCCGGTGGACCAATCACTGTGGACCGTGATAACGACAAGAACCCCGTTGTCTCGCTGCGTGAAATCGCCGACGAAACCCAGAGCGCGGACGAACTGCGCGAGCGTCTGATCGAGGCCAACCAGACCCAGATCGAGGTTGATGAGCCGGAAGAAGATCAGATGGCTCTGCTGATGGGCGCCGAATCGGACAAACCTGCCGAAGATGACATGTCGGAAGAAAAACTCCTGCGTGCTCTGATGGAGGCTCAAGGGCAGGGGTAAGCCCTCAAAACGAAGGTGCGGACCGGATGATTTCTGCTGACGACCTGATTGCGCTGGTCCGCAATTATAACCCAAAGACAAACGCTGAACGCATCGCAAAGGCCTATGAATTCGGCCAGCAGATGCACGAAGGGCAGTTCCGTCATTCCGGCGAGCCCTATTTTACCCATCCCGTTGCCGTTGCCGCCATCCTGACCGAACAGCGTCTGGATGATGCGACCATTATCACGGCGCTGTTGCATGACACGATCGAAGACACCAAAGCCAGCTATGGCAAAGTGGCCGAGCTATTTGGGGATGAGGTCGCCAAACTGGTCGATGGCGTCACCAAACTGACTAACCTGCAACTCTCAAGCCGTGAAACCAAACAGGCTGAGAATTTCCGCAAGCTGTTCATGGCCATGTCCAAGGACCTGCGAGTGATCTTGGTCAAGCTGGCCGACCGGCTGCACAACATGCGCACCATCAAGGCGATGCGCCCCGAAAAGCAGATCGTCAAAGCACGCGAGACGATGGATATCTACGCGCCGCTTGCGGGCCGGATGGGCATGCAGTGGATGCGCGAGGAGCTCGAGGACCTCGCCTTCCGAGTGCTGAACCCCGAAGGACGCCAGTCGATCATCCGCCGCTTCATAACCCTGCAGCGTGAAACCGGAGACGTGATCCACCGGATCACCGGCGACATGCGTCATGAGTTGGAGAAAGCGGGCATCGAGGCAGAAGTCTTTGGCCGCGCCAAGAAACCCTACTCGATCTGGCGCAAAATGCAGGAAAAGGATCAGGGCTTCTCGCGCCTGTCCGATATCTACGGGTTTCGCATCATCACCGAAACCGAGGAAGACTGCTACCGCACCCTTGGCGCGATCCACCAGCGCTGGCGCGCGGTGCCCGGCAGATTCAAGGACTATATCTCTCAGCCGAAATCGAACGGCTACCGCTCGATCCACACCACTGTTTCGGGTCGTGACGGCAAACGGGTCGAAGTTCAGATCCGTACCCGCCAGATGCATGACGTGGCCGAAACCGGTGTGGCCGCGCATTGGTCTTATCGCGACGGTGTCCGGACCGAGAACCCATTTGCGGTCGACCCGGCCAAGTGGATTTCGAACCTGACCGAGCAATTCGACAATGAGGAAGATCACGAAGATTTCCTCGAAGCCGTCAAGCTTGAGATGTACTCGGACCAAGTGTTCTGCTTCACGCCGAAAGGCGATGTCGTAAAACTCCCACGCGGGGCGACGCCGATTGATTTTGCCTACGCCATCCACACCCGTATTGGGCACGCATGTGTCGGGGCAAAGGTCGACGCGATCCGCGTGCCGCTCTGGACCCGGCTGAAGAACGGGCAGTCGGTCGATATCATCACCGCTGATGGCCAGACCCCACAGGTCACCTGGCTTGAGATTGCGGTAACCGGAAAGGCTCGGACTGCGATCCGCCGTGCCCTGCGCGAGGTTGACCGTGAGCGGTTCATCAAACTTGGCAAAGAGCTTGCGCGTTCCGGTTTTGAACATGTGGGTCGCAAATCCACAGACAAGGCGCTGGACACAGCTGCCAAGCACCTGCGTTTGAAAGACCGGCATGAGTTGCTCGCGCGGCTGGGAAGTGCCGAACTGACAGCCCATGATGTCGTCAGCGCCGTCTATCCGGAACTGACACAGGACGACGGCGATGCGATCCCGCTGCGGCGCGCTGTGATTGGCCTTGAGCCGGGACAGAAATTCGATCGCGCCCCCTGCTGTCAGCCCCTTCCGGGCGAGCGGATTGTCGGCATCACGCATCGGGGTAAGGGCGTCGAGGTTCACGCAATCGACTGCAACCGCCTTGGCGCATATGAGAATGAGCCCGAGCGGTGGGTCGATCTTCACTGGCATTCCGGCACCCACCCGGCGGTCTATGGCGCGACACTTGACCTCACCATCGGCAACGATGCGGGCGTACTGGGGCGTATTTGCACATTGATCGGCGAGAAAAAGGCCAATATCTCGAACCTTGAGTTCGTCGACCGCAAACCGGACTTTTACCGACTGCTGATCAATGTCGAACTGCGAGACCTTGAACAATTGCATTCGCTGATGCTGATGCTCGAGGCAGAAAGTGATGTGGCCGCTGTCGAACGGTACCGAGAGCGTGAAAATGCCGCCCTGCCGGCTGGTTGAGATGAGGTGATCAGGAGTGGTTTTCAAGCGCCGAGATCGACGCTCTCCCATTCAGGCCGCATCTGAGTTTGTCTATCCACGTGGCGGATGGACCCGCGCCTTTCACTATGTCAAACATCGCGTTCGCCGTTTGCCAGACTCGCCCGAGCGGATCGCACGCGGTATCGGGGCAGGGGTGTTTGCAGCGTTTACACCCTTCTATGGCCTGCATTTTCTGGTCGCCGCCATCGGCGCGCGCCTGCTCAACGGCAATATCGTGGCCGCCCTCAGCGGCACGTTCTTCGGCAATCCGCTGACCTATGTTCCGATTGGCGTCATCTGCTTGCAGACAGGGCATTTCCTGTTGGGAACCGAATTCGAAAAAAGCGAAACCCGCGGCCTGATGGGGAAATTCGCGGATGCGATGGGCGATCTGAAGAACAACTTCCTCGCCATGTTTACCGACCGCGTCGCGGATTGGCACGGTTTGGGCTTATTCTACCGCGAAGTGTTCTACCCCTATATGATCGGCGGCATTCTTCCCGGTCTGCTGGCGGGGGTAATCTGCTTTTACCTAAGCCTGCCGCTGATCCGCACCTATCAACAGCGCCGCCGCGCGCGGATCAAAGCCAAATTCGACGAAATCAAACGTCTGGCCGAAACCGAGGCTGACACTTCGGTGGAAAAGGCACTAGCTTCAGCTCAAACCGTAAAAAAGGAATCGCGCGATGTCTGACACTTATCTGCGTCTTGGTGTGAATATCGACCACGTCGCCACCGTGCGCAATGCACGCGGCGGGGCTTACCCCGACCCGTTGCGTGCCGCCAAGCTGGCCGAAGAGGCCGGGGCCGATGGCATCACGGCGCATCTGCGCGAAGACCGTCGCCACATCTCGGACGCCGATATCGATGGGCTGATGGAGGTTCTCTCGGTACCTTTGAACTTTGAGATGGCAGCCACCGACGAAATGCAGAAGATCGCCCTGCGGCACAAACCTCATGCGGTCTGTATCGTGCCGGAAAAGCGCGAGGAACGCACCACCGAAGGTGGGCTGGAAGTCGCGCGCGAGGAAAACAAGTTGGCCCACTTCATTGCTCCGCTGCGCGATGTCGGTTGTCGCGTGTCGATCTTCATAGCCGCCGACCAACGCCAGATCGAGGCCGCCCATCGCATCGGCGCCGAGGTAATCGAGCTACACACAGGCGCCTATTGCGACGCCTTCGCTGAAGGCCGCATGGAAGACGCCGAGCGTGAGCTGGAAAGCCTGCGCCAGATGTCGACCTTTGCCCATTCGCTGGGCCTCGAAGTCCATGCGGGCCATGGGTTGACCTATGAGACTGTGAAACCCGTAGCGGCCTTCCCCGAAGTGCGCGAGTTGAACATCGGCCACTTCCTAATCGGCGAGTCGATCTTTCTGGGCCTCACCCCCGCCATTCAGGAAATGCGCCTCCTGATGGATGAGGCGCGGGCGTGATCACGCCTGCATTCATAGCGATCTGGTTCAGTTCCCTTAAGCGCCGAAGTCTCTTTTCTGCGAGAGTTTCTAAGTGTTTAGTGTTCAAAATGCGATCGGTTGAAGGAAAGAGGTCCTCCTTGTTCTGGCGAAATCGATTTAAGAGTAAACTTGAGCATCTTAAGCAATACTCACTTAACTCTCAGTTTTTTAGCTGGGGTGGAATCGCAGCACCTAGGCGATTTGAAGAAATTGCATCCTATCGGTTTGAGAACGGGCGCAAAATGAAGCGCACTCCTGATCAGGCAGTTGCAGAGACTATGGCGGATTTTTCAAAATGGTATTTTAGGGAATATGCAAAAAGAAAAGACTACCTATTGGAATTTGACCCTATTGTAGTTGAACGCCTTGAAAACGACTACATTCGCTGCCGCCAGATTCTCTTAGACTTGATCTGGAAAGCAAATCCGCGACTTACTATTGCGCAGTGTCAAGAATTGCTTCCCGATCAAATGATGGCTCCATCTCTTGTTTGGGCAATAAAATGATCCTCGGCGTTGGCACAGATCTCGCGAATATCGAGCGCATCCAGCGCGCGCTCGACCGTTTCGGCGATCGTTTCCGCAATCGTGTTTTCACCGAGACCGAGCAGCGCAAGGCCGAACGTCGCCGCGACACGGCAGGCACCTATGCTAAACGCTGGGCCGCGAAAGAGGCTTGTTCCAAGGCGCTGGGCACCGGTCTGCGCATGGGTATCGCCTGGAAGGACATGGCGGTCAGCAACCTGCACACGGGCCAGCCCGTGATGCATGTAACCGGCTGGGCTGCCGACCGGCTGCGCCAGATGACGCCGGATGGTTACGAGGCGATCATCCATGTCACCCTGACCGATGACCACCCCTGGGCGCAGGCCTTTGTGGTGATCGAGGCGCGCCCGCTCCAAGAACCCGGTACGCAGCCTTGACTCGCCCCCGCATGGCCCGCATGTAGCACCCAACACACCAAGGAGCAGAGAGCAGTATGGCCGAGGACGTCAAAACCGGAAATCCCATCTGGGAGACGATCAAAACCATCGTCTACGCCCTGTTGATCGCAGGCGTTTTCCGCACCCTGTTTTTCCAGCCCTTCTGGATCCCCTCCGGCTCGATGAAGCAGACCCTGCTGATCGGCGATTTCCTGTTCGTCAACAAGATGGCCTACGGCTACTCCTACGCCTCCTGCCCCAGTCTGATCATCCCCAGCGTCGGTCTGAATATCGACGCCGAGGATATCTGCGGCTGGCTTCCGGGTGACGACAATACCCGCATCTGGGGCGGAGAGCCCGAACGCGGCGATGTGATCGTCTTCCGCCACCCTGTGACAGGGCGTGACTACATCAAGCGCCTCATCGGTCTGCCGGGCGACCGCGTTCAGGTTCGCCAAGGGCAGATCATCCTGAACGGCACGCCCGTCCCGCAACAAGCCGATGGCGTGTTCACTGAAGTGGCGGCTCCGCAAGGTCCGCAACGCCTGCGTCCGCGCTGCTCCAACGGTCCGGTCGGCATCGGTGGCGTCTGTGAGAAAGAGCGCTTTGTCGAAACCCTGCCCAATGGCGTGTCCTATGACGTGCTGAGTATCGGCAATCAGGGGTCCGACAATACCGGCATCTACACGGTACCCGAAGGCCACTATTTCTTCATGGGTGACAACCGCGATAACTCTGCCGACAGTCGCCTGCCGCAATCTGCTGGCGGTGTAGGCTATGTTCCTTACGAAAATCTGATCGGTCGTGCCGACCGGATCATGTTCTCGTCGGCCGGCCGGTCTATGCTGTTCTTCTGGACATGGCGCAGCGACCGCTTCTTTAAGGCGGTCAATTGAAGGTATCGGCCGACATAAAGGCATTTCAACACCGCTTGGGGTACGAATTCTCTAACCCCGAGCTGTTGGTGCGGGCACTAACCCACGGTTCGGTTTCGTCAGCCACTCGGCCCGATAACCAACGGCTCGAATTCCTGGGCGACCGCGTTCTGGGCCTTGTAATGGCAACGGCCTTGCTCGAGGCGGACAAGAAAGCCTCCGAAGGCCAGCTGGCCCCCCGTTTCAACGCCTTGGTGCGTAAAGAGGCCTGCGCTGATGTCGCCCGCCAGATTGATCTGGGTGCCGTGCTCAAACTCGGTCGGTCCGAGATGCTGTCCGGGGGGCGCCGCAAACAGGCGCTTCTGGGCGACGCCATGGAGGCAGTGATTGCCGCCGTCTACCGCGACGCCGGGTTCGAAGCCGCTCGCGATGTCATCCTCGCCCTTTGGGGGGATCGCATCCACACCGTCGAATCCGACGCTCGCGACGCCAAGACTTCACTACAGGAATGGGCGCAGGCCCGCGGCCAGAAACCCCCCAGCTATATTGAAGTCAAGCGTAGCGGCCCCGACCACGCCCCGGTCTTCACCATCGCCGCCCGCCTACAGGACGGGACCGAGGCACAGGCCACCGCCGGATCAAAGCGCCAGGCCGAACAGGCGGCGGCAAAAGCCCTTCTGGACTCGCTGCCGAAGTAGCCCCCGTTCATCTTCCAAAACCCGATCCGCTCTTCATCTGGCCAAAAATATCCCGGGGGTGAGGCCGGATGAAATCTGGACGAGGGGGCTGGCCCCCTACCGGTCGGATTGGCGCGGCCAACCCGATGCCTAAATCACTTTGATATACCCGGTCAAACCGGTTTTCTGATGCTCGATCACATGACAATGAAAGGCCCAGTCGCCGGGATTGTCTGCGACCAAAGCGATTTCGACCACCTCATCTTTCAGCAGCAGTATTGTATCGGTCAGCAAAGGCGGCAGCTTACGTAGGTTCGACTTTAGCGGCGAGAACACAAGCCCATGCAAATGGATCGGGTGCAGGTTCGGCGATTCGTTTCGCAGCCGTAGAACATAGCTTTTCCCCATCTCCAAAACGGCCAGAGGGCCAACGCTCTCGGCGGCATCGCCCGCCCAAGGGGTCCGGTTGATCGACCAGAAATTATACCCCAGAGAGCCACAGAACCCGTTATTCGGTTCTCCATCTTCGGGCGTCCAGCCAAAGACAAACTCATGTAGCTCGGCCGTGGCGAGATCAGGCCGTGCAACCGGGTTCGGAGGTAGTGGTTTCAACTCCTGCAAATCCCGCGCAACATCCGCGCCTACGGCCCGAAGACGTGCCATCGGGTGATGCGGTTGACCCGGCAGTTTTGCGACCAGATCCACAATCTCCCCCTCACCTGAGGGCATCGCCACCGCGAAATCCACCCGTTGGCCCGGTCCGACCAGCAGAGGGTCCTCGGCGCTAGGCAGGGGAACCTCGACATCAACCGGATGCCCGTCCCATGCGATGATCCGAGCCCCGGCGCCCTTGAGATGCAGCCGATAGATCCGGGTCGTATCCGTGTTCACCACCCGCAGTCGTACCAACCCGCCAGAGATGTAGTCATAGACAGGTGTATCCAGCCAGTTTGCGGTTTGTAGATTGCCGAATGTCCCGGCCCGTGCCGCGCTGGGTGTAGGCGGGCAGGAACTGGTCCTCGTCATCCAGACGAAAATCACGCAGGTTGACGATCTGTTCGCTGTTAAAACCGGGGTCTTCGGCCTCGGCAATGACCATCACGCCGGTCAGGCCATGGGCCATCTGCTCCATCGTCATGCAATGGGGGTGGTACCAATAGGTTCCGGCATCGGGGGGCGTAAACTCATAGTCGAAGAGTTCATTCGGCCCCAATGGCATCTGGGTCAGATAGGGCACGCCGTCCATCGCGTTGGGAATGCGCAGCCCGTGCCAATGCATCGCGGTGTAGTCTAGTGTCGAGTTGCGTACTGGCAGGCGCATCGCCTCACCCTGACGACCCCGCAGTACCGGCGGCGGCGCATCAGAGGATAGGCTGACCATCCCGGTCGTCACCTGATCGCGCAATGTAAAACTGGCCGATTGGATGACCAGTTCAGGCGCGGCCGAGGCTAGACCGAATCCTCCTAGTCCGATTGCCCCTGCGGCGGCGCTGCTTCCCAAAAGGAACTCGCGTCGTTTCATGATTTGCCTCTTTGATGAAATCCTCGCCTGGCTGTCATCGGCGTGGCGTATGGCTACAGTTTCACTGCGCACAACGGATCGCAATGCGACAAAACCCTCTGGCCCGCGCGGGCATTCTGCTATAGGGGTGCGCACTTGCAAACAGGATCGCTACACACATGACCACACGCGCCGGATTTATCGCCCTGATCGGAGAGCCCAACGCAGGCAAATCCACCCTTTTGAACCGCATGGTCGGGGCCAAGGTCTCGATCGTGACGCATAAGGTGCAGACCACCCGCGCCCGCATCCGCGGGGTGGCGATGGAGGGCGACGCGCAACTGGTCTTTGTCGACACGCCCGGCCTGTTCAAACCGCGCCGCCGTCTGGACCGTGCCATGGTTGCCGCAGCGTGGGGTGGGGCGGCTGATGCGGATGTGGTTGTCCTGATGATCGAGGCCCATCGCGGCATCACCGAAGGCGTCGAGCGGATCCTCGAAGGTCTCGAAGAGATCGGGCAGGGCCGCACTATCGCGCTGGCCATCAACAAGATCGACAAGGTGCCGTCCGAGAAGTTGCTGGCGCTGACCAGCGACTTGAACGCTCGCTTCCCTTTTGCTGAGACCTTCATGATCTCGGCTGAGAAAGGCCACGGCGTCGACGACCTGCGTAAATGGCTGGCGGGAGAGCTGCCCGAAGGCCCTTGGCTTTATCCCGAAGACCAGATCGCTGATCTGCCCCTGCGCATGATCGCCGCCGAGATGACGCGCGAAAAGTTGACCCTGCGCTTGCATGAAGAACTGCCCTATCAGCTAACCGTCGAGACGGAGAACTGGGAAGAGCGCAAAGACGGCTCGGCCCGGATTGATCAGATCATCTATGTCATGCGCGACGGCCACAAAGGCATCGTGCTGGGTAAAAAGGGCGAGACGATCAAGGCCGTCAGCCAGGCCGCGCGGGCGGAGCTTGAAGAGTTTCTGGATCGTAAGATTCATCTGTTCCTGCAGGTCAAAGTCCGGCCCAACTGGTTGGAGGAATCCGAGCGTTACTCGGAAATGGGTCTGGATTTCAAAGACGGCAACGCATGACCCGTCTGACCGCAGACTTCTGGGTCCATGCCTATCTGGCACGGCTGCGGTTTCAGGAAATCCCGGCCTTTGTGGTGGCGCATGGCGATGACACGGCGGGTGCGGTTCTGGTCAAGCTCAACACGCTTGATGGGCACGCGGTGGCCTTCCAACGCAGCTTTGACCTGATGAGCGGCGCGCGCAAATGGGTAGAACTCTCAAGCGGCGCCGAACGCGATGTGGACGAGGCTATACAGCGCCAGCGCAGCTTTGACCCTGATCTCTGGGTGATTGAGGTCGAAGACCGGCAGGGACGGCATTTGCTGGATGAAGAGGGGCTGGAATAGCCCCACTTACAGGGACTTGGACAGGCGGCTCAAACCGTCTAGTTTGAAGGGTAGATCGGCAAAGGCCGATCGTTGAGAAAACCGCAAAAAGGTCAGGTGTTGGCGTGGCTGAAACACTCGCTGAGAAACTTGAAAAATCGAACCTCGGTCATTGGATGCAGCGCTTCGAAGGCTTCATGGTCTTCATTGGTGTCGTCGGCCCCTTTGCCACGCTGCCGCAGCTGATCAAGCTGTACTTCACCCACTCGCAACACGCCACCGGCCAGTCGCTTTTGTCCTGGTCGCTTTATGCTGCGCTGTCCTTCCTGTGGTTTGCCTATGGGTTGGTGGTCGGAAAGCTGCCGATTTATGTGGGCAACGGGATCTCGATGATCCTCAACATGTTGATGGTGCTTGGTATCCTGATGCACGCGGGCCTAACGTTCTGAGTGGGCATTAGCCTAGCAACAGCGGCTCCAGCGACACCCGTAGTGATACGGCGGCGAAGAACAGAACACTACCTGCCAGAACGAAAACATGCCAGATCGTGTTGTGATAGGGCATCCAGTCGGACAGGTAGAAGATGACGCCTGCGGTGTAGACTACCCCTCCGGCAATCATCAGGGCCAGAACTGAGGGTGGCAGCTCGTCCAGCAAGGCATGCCCGCTCCAGACGGCAGCCCAGCCCATTCCCAGATATAAGACCAGCCCGATCCAGCGAAAGCGATGCGGGTCCACCATTTTCAGCACCGACCCCAGCGTGGCCGAGGACCAAAGGCCGATCATCAGCCCCGGGGCTTGCGCTCCGGACAGCAGCAGGAAAGGCGTGTAGGTGCCTGCGATCTTCACATAGATGCCCGAGTGATCCAGCCTGCGAAGAACTTCGGACCATCGATCGCTAACGACCATGTTGTAGAGCGCAGAAAAGCTGAGCATCAGGATCAGCGTCATTCCGTAGATCGACGCGCCCATGACCGCGTCCGGGTCGGCGCGATAGTACATCGTCATGACAATCAGAATGGGAACCGCGATGAGGGCTAGAAACAGGCCCAGAACATGTACAACTCCGTCACTGATGCGCTCGGCCCGGCTGTAGGCTGGCCGGATATGTGCAAAAGATCGCATGGTAAAAGGGTAGGGCTGCTGTCGCGTTTGGGCAAGTCTGCCGGGCTGAACTTATCGTGTGGGTGTCACAGCTGGCGGCGCTGGCGGGTGTTTTTCATCCCCTCTTCATCAAACCGCAATGCTCAGGTCGGATCTTCGCCGGGCTTTGGGTCTTTGTACCGGTTGAGGTCCAGAATGCCCGCCTGGATTGGGTTATCCTTCAAAAAACGGGTGTGGATCTGATCGCTGATGGCCCAGAAATCTTCGCTTGTCCGACGCACGCCGAAATCGGCAACCAGCTGCATCCAGTCCCCTTGCGTCGCGACCGCTTTCACAGCCTGAACAAAATCGGGCAATTGAGCCTCAGGCAGTTTGAAGAAGAAGTTTGGGTAGCTCCCGATCATCTCAGGCAAAATGGTCAGAACGTCTTTTTCGGGTTCTCGCCGGGCGGATTCGTCAAACAGGAAGGCTATGTTGGTATGGGCCTTGTCGTGGATCAGGGTGAAAACCTCGGCCTTGTCGTCGCTTGTCTCGACCACCAGCAAGGAAAGGTCAGGCAGGAACTTGACCCACGGCCCGGTCTTGCTAGCCAGCGAAGTCAGGGCATTCTGCGCGCAATCCTCACCATCGCATCGGTTGATAGGGTCGGAGAGCAGCCATAAACCATTGCCGCGGGCCAGAAGCTGCAGAAGAAGCTCCTGCTTCGGGGCGTTTGTTTCGAACGTGATCCCCGCGGGCATCGTGTCGTCGATGCGGCGGGTGTGCCAGAAGGTGTGCAACCTGGCCAGAGCGCCCCGATACCAGTTTTGGTGCATCCCCGGCCGCAGATTGCGCGGCATGAAGGTCAGGAAGTTGTCCTCACTCTCCATGCGCAATTCGTCCATGTAGACACGGGTCGCCAGTTGATGTTCGACACGCCCGAACACGTCATATCCAGCCACCAGATTATAGTAGATCCGTTCAAACACAGGATAGTCGATGACCCAGGCGGTTTCCGGAATATCGCCGTGAAATCCTGTCAGGGCCGAGGCATTGTCGAAGTGCCGAAACACGGTGATCAAGGCGTTCGGGTTGGTGCCCTCGCCATCCCAGATCGCGTCATAGCCCCAGCCAGTTTGATGCGCGGGACTTTTGCGATAGCGGGTATCGCGGAACTCAAGGTACTGGGCCTGGTTCTGGTGCGAGAACATGTGCAGGTCGGCCAAGTTTCGATTCACCTGCGAGACGGGTAGCTCAAGAAGCGCAGCGCCCTCGGCCAGGAAACTTGGGTCGGTGATCGAGAGGTCGGCGTCGGGGTCAAGGAAACTGACCCAGAACCGGTCCTCGATCACGTCAACGGCAGTCTCTCCGTGACAGACGGGGCCGCGGATGAAGCTACGGACAAAGAACAGCGCGTCGTCCAACAGGAATTGATAGCGGCTACGCGAGGGGATCGCCGCGAAGGTCGAGAACGGGTCACCGCCTTCGGCATCGCCATAGGAGGGCAGATCGGTCAGCGCCCAGTTGGGCTGTAGGAACAGCGCCTGAAACCGCGCCATGCGATCAGGGCTCAAAGTATAGACCAGATGTTCCTTGTGGATGATGGTCTCATCGATCTGTTGCAGGCGGTAGAAGAACGGGTCCGCGCCGGGATCATCAAACGGGCGGCGGGTGGCGATGATGTCGATCTCTTCTCCCTGGGGCGTTGTGGACCGGACCATTTGAAAGAATCGTCGTGGGTCATCGCCTTTGAAATGTAGGCGGGCCAGAAACAGATGTTCGAACAGATATCGGTTCATCAATTGAGCGCGCGGGTCGGGGGCGTTCAAGAACGCCTCCCACGCAGTGACCTGTTCTTGGATATCGTCCGGCAATGGCGTGACCGCCTCAGGCAAGGCTGCTCCGCTCTGCACCCAGTCCATCATCAGCGCATGCTCTGAGGCTACCAGCGGAGCGGTCCCATAGGGCATTCCGGCCATGGGATGATTTTCGCGGAAGGTGTCGAACTCCTGATCGGTTGGGCAGACCAAGGGGCGGTCAAGCGCCAGCCCCAAGGTGTCCGGCAGAGGCGCGTTGGGGGGCAGAGGGTTCTCGGCGCCCAGGGCCAGATAGCGCTCCAGCAGGCTGGTTTCGCCTTGTGCCTGCGGAAGAACCGGATGGAACCCTAAATCCCGCCACCCCTCAACCTTTGTTGCATCCTGTCCCAAACGGGTGGGCTGGGCATCTTCCAGGCGCTGCGAATGGTAGACCGCCAACTTGTTGCCGCCGCGTAGCAGCCCCTCGGGTGAGGTCAGTTTGACCTGACAGGGCGCATCGTAGCAGCCGTGGCAAACCACGCATCGCTTGTCGAGAACCGGCTTCACCTGCGACCAGTCTGCCTGAGCGAAGACGGAAAGGGGTGCAATGATCCATGCGATCAGCGTCACCCAGAATTTGGCTGGCCGTGGCGTCCTCTGTCCCATTGCTCCACTCTTGGCCCTCCTATCTGGTTTGTCGAGTCCCCCATCCCGCTTGCGCCCGCCGCGCAGTTACGCTCTTGTTAGGCGACCGATTTCCAACCCCGACCGGAGCTTGCCTTGGACTGGCGCGATCACGGCATCTTACTGACCACGCGCCGCCACGGTGAAACGGCCGCGATCATAGAGGTCTTCACCGAGGCTCATGGCCGTCACGCGGGCGTGGTGCGTGGGGGAACCAGTCGCAAGATCGCGCCGATCCTGCAGCCCGGCGCGCAGTTGGACGTGCTGTGGCGGGCGCGGCTTGAGGAACATATTGGCACTTTCCAGGTCGAACCGCTGCGGTCGCGCGCGGCAGCGGCATTTTCTGGCCGGCTGGCGTTGGCGGGGCTGAACGCGGTAGTGTCGCTGTTGTCCTTTTGCCTGCCCGAGCGGGAACCGCATCCCGCCATCTACACCCAGACCGAGCAGTTGATGGACCTGCTGGGACAAGATGAGATCTGGCCGCTGGCCTACCTGCGCTGGGAACTTGCGCTGCTTGAGGAGCTGGGCTTTGGCCTCGACCTGTCCTCCTGCGCTGTGACCGGTGCGACCGAGGGGCTGGTCTATGTCTCGCCCAAAACCGGTCGGGCCGTCAGTCTGGAGGGCGCCGGAGAGTGGGCCGACCGCCTGTTGCCCCTGCCGCCGTGTCTAAGGGGCGAAGGGACGGCCCCGGATGCTGAGATCGTGCAGGGGCTGAACATGACGGGGTATTTCATGGAAAACCGCGTTGCGCCCGCGCTGGGCCATCATCCGCTGCCCGAGGCGCGGGCGCGGTTCATTGAGAGGCTTTCTCGGCGGCTTTAAACACCATCTCGTGCCCGTCCTCATTGCGCAGGATCAGCACATCGCCCGAAACCTCGGATTGGGTCATCGCCAACAGGGCTGCGAAATACATGCCCTCGGCCTCAAGCGCGGCACAGGCGGCGCGGGTGGCGGCAAGGTCCTTGATCTCGAACCATGGATAGGGCGCGTTCAGCGTGCCATTGTAGCTGTTGCAGGGGGCGTTGCCCGCGATTTTGCCCTCCTCGGGGAATTGCAGCAGGGCGCGGGCTTCAAAGGGCTGTCCGTCAATCTCCTGCAGCACCCAGGACCGGTCAGACGCGCCATAGGCTGCCACGGTTTCGTCGCGGTCGCATTGAAACAGGGCCATCAAGGGCAGAACGAGGGTCAGGCGTAGCATGGGCACAATCTAGCGCGACTTCGGATACGGTTGAACCGGAATCTCAGCTGCCCGCGCTGGCCGAGATCAGCTCTTCGCGCACCTCCAGCCGGGGCCGCCAATTGTAACGTTCGTCTTCCGAGATCTCGCCCCAGAACAAGTCGCCGCTCTGCCGCCAGGGATCAAGGATCACGCCGTCCTTCAGGCTGTCTCCCCGCGCGCTGATCGCTGCCGAATGGTGGATGATGCGGAACGTGGTCGGAGGAGAGGTGGCCCAATGCACATCCAGCGTTTGAAAGTCCTCTTGCTGCAAGCGCCGGGTCATGGCCTGCGCCCAGTCATTGCATAGGCCGTAGTCGCGAAAGCCGTTGATGACCTTGGCGTTGTGAACGATCGGCGAATCCGTCACGTTCCAGTCGCGCTTCAATTGTTGCGAATAGCTGTACGAGATTTCCGCGGCGCGGCGGGCCTCGGCCGGGTCGACATTGGGGCCAAGGTTGCGGATCTCAAGCGCCAGCCCATCGACATCCGCCCGTGTGACGGTCGAAGACGGAGCGCAAGCCCCAAGGGTCAGCATCACCAAGGCAGCAAACAGCGCGGTCAGGCGTATCACGTTCGTCTCTCCGTCCGGGTTTCCAGAGGTCGTGTAAGTGATCTGCGCTGGATCGGGAAGGGGGAAGTTGCAGTGAGAAGTGTCCAGAATTGGATCTGTTGGCGTTGTGGTATGCGTGGTTAGCGCCGCGCACAAAATGTGCAGTTCAAGAAAAAAACCCAGCGCGAACGCCGGGTTCAGTTGGGGAAATGAAGTTGCCGAATTTCGGTCAGCCCAGCAGGCGCCGTGCGATGACCTGTGCCTGAATTTCGGCAGCCCCTTCGAAAATGTTCAGGATACGCGCGTCGCACAGGACGCGGCTGATCTTGTATTCCAGCGCAAAGCCGTTGCCGCCGTGGATTTGCAAACCATTGTCGGCCGCGGCCCAGGCCACACGGGCCCCCAACAGCTTGGCCATGCCGGCCTCAAGATCGCAGCGCTGGCCGTGGTCTTTTTCCCAGGCCGAGAAATAGGTCAACTGCCGCGCGATCATGATCTCAACCGCCATCATCGCCAGCTTGCCGGAAACGCGCGGGAAGTTGATCAGCGATTTGCCAAACTGCTTGCGGTCCTGCGCATATTGCATCGCGATATCCAGCGCACTTTGCGCCACGCCGATGGCGCGGGCGGCGGTCTGGATGCGGGCGGATTCGAAGGTCTCCATCAACTGCTTGAAGCCTTTGCCTTCTTCGCCACCCAGAAGGTTTTCACCCTTCACGTGGAAGCCGTCAAAGCCCAGCTCGTATTCCTTCATGCCGCGATAGCCCAGCACCTCGATCTCACCGCCGGTCATGCCGGGGGTGGGGAAGGGGACTTCATCCGTTCCCGGCGTCTTCTCGGCCAAGAACATCGACAGGCCCCGGTGATCGGTGCTGTCAGGATTGGTACGTGCCAGCAGGGTCATCACATGGGTGCGCGCCGCGTGAGTGATCCACGTTTTGTTGCCAGTGATTTCATAGTCGCCATCGGCGTTCTTGACCGCACGTGTGCGCAGGCTGCCGAGATCCGAGCCGGTGTTGGGTTCGGTGAACACGGCGGTCGGCAGAATCTCAGCGCTGGCCAGCTTCGGCAGCCAGTTTGCTTTTTGCTCATCCGTGCCGCCTGCGATGATCAGCTCGGCCGCAATCTCGGAGCGTGTACCTAGAGAACCGACGCCGATATAACCTCGCGAAAGCTCCTCGGACACGACGCACATCGAGGCTTTCGACAGGCCGAACCCGCCGAACTCTTCGGGGATGGTCAGGCCGAAAACGCCCATCTCGGCTAGCTCTTCGATGACCTCGATCGGGATCAACTCGTCCTTCAGGTGCCAGTCATGGGCGTGCGGTTCGACCTTTTCGACCGCATAGCGACGGAACTGGTCGCGGATCATCTCAAGTTCTTCGTCCAGACCCGACGCGCCGAACATGGTGGCTCCGGCCTGATCTTCCATGAGAGCGACTAGGCGAGACCGCGCGGCTTGCGTATTGGCCTGCGCCATCAGCGTCTGGATCTCAGAAGTCTGGAACCCGGACAGAGCGTCCCAGCCCAGCCCCAGATCCTGCAGGCGTACAACTTCGCCCTGGTTCATGGGGATACCACCAGCGACTTGATGCAGATACTCACCAAAGGCGATCTGGTGCAGAAGTTGCTCAATCTCGCCAAACTTGCCGTCCGCCTCAAGCGCTGCGGCCCAGCGTTGCATCTGTGCAAGGGACTGATGATACGTCGCCAGCCATGCTAGCCCATGGGCTGCTGTCTGGTTCGCCTCGATCAACGCACCCGAGATGCGACCGTCAGCCTCGACCATGGACCGCACCGAATCGCGCGCACGTTCAAATACAGCTTCGACCGCTGGTACGGCGGCCTTTGTCAGGGCCAGAAGGTCTGGCAAAATCGCACCTGTCGTCATCTGGGTCATATCCTGTCCGTCATGGGCCATGAATCACGTCCTCTTTTGCGTCGTTTGGTCATATCATGCTGCACGTGCAGCGCAACAAAAATACTTATTACGTTGCGAAAAAGTTCAAATATTACCTTGGCATTTTTGCAGTGCAGAGAGCGCACAGGGTGATATCTAGACGGCATGACATTGTTTTCTACACTCTCTCCGACCGATCTTGCCCTTGCCGCCGCGATTGCCTGCCTTGCCGGATGGGTCAAAGGCATGGTGGGTTTCGCGATGCCCATGGTTCTGGTTTCGGGGCTGAGCATGTTCCTGTCGCCCGAGCTCGCTGTTGCTGGTCTGATCTTCTCGACCGTCGTGACCAACGGCGTTCAAGCGCTGCAGGAAGGGGGACGGGCGGCTATTGCCTCGATCCGACGGTTCCGGGTCTTTCTCAGCGTCGGTTTGATCTTTCTGCTGCTCGGGGCACAACTTGTGACGCTGGTTCCAGCTTCGACCTTCCTGATGTTGATCGGCATTCCGGTGACAGCCTTTGCATTGCTGCAGATCCTTGGTGTCACCTTTTCCCTTAAGGCGGCATCAGCGCGTATAGAAGCGATCTTCGGAGTAATTGCAGGCTTTGTCGGTGGGATATCGGGCGTGTGGGGGCCTCCGACCGTGGCGTATCTGACGGCCCTGAACACCCCAAAGCAAGAGCAGTTGAGAGTGCAGGGTGTGATCTATGGTTTGGGCGCTGTGGCTTTGACAGTGGCGCATATCGGCTCAGGGATACTGAACCGAGAGACAACGCCGTTCTCGGCTGTATTGGTCGTACCAGCCCTTGCAGGGTTGTGGCTGGGGATGCGGTTGCAGGACCGCATTGATCAGGCCCTGTTTCGGAAAATCACCCTGTTGGTACTGTTGGTTGCTGGGCTGAACCTTGTCCGCCGTGGTCTGTTCGGTTAGCGGATCACGCCCGCTTGTCCGCAAAGCGAAACGCGAAATAGAGGCCGAGCATCAGGAAGAAGAGGCCTGAGACGTCTCCGATCAGAAAGGCGATGTACTCAGCGGTCGCACTGCCGAAGGCTAAATTCGTCAGCCCCGAAACTAGGAACGAAGTCACAACTCCGACGCCCATGATGCAGATCCAGCAGGGTTTTCTGTCGGCGCGCGGGAACAAATCCCAGCCGAGCCACTTGCAGAGATAGAACACCGCGGGAACCGTTGTTACTGCGATTGCCATCGCCATAAGACGGCTGGGCAAGAATACATCGCTGCCGCCGAGTGCTGCGAAAACGATGAAAACACCGGGAAGAAGGGCAAAGATCGCCCTCCAGCCCAATAGCCACGCGGATAAAACGCGCACGCCATGTGGCAGAAACAGCAGACTCGCCCGACTTGGATATTCGGGAAAGAACAAGTTCTGCAAAGGCATCAGGACCTCAAAAGTGAGGAAGGATGCGATCACATAGGCCAAAGAGGCAAAAAATGTTTCCGAGGCCCACTTGCGCACGTCGATCAGCCGTTGATCTGCCGGGGCGCGGCGTCACCGTGGTGCATGTACGATATACCGTCCGCGATTGGCTGTGCCGCTTTGCGACAGATAACCCTTTTCGACCAGCGACTTCAGCGCGCGGAAAAAGGTGGGCCGCGAAACGCTCTGGACCAGAGTGTGTTCGATCAAGCCGAATGTCCGGACTTCTTGGTCGGCTTTCGATAGCTCTTCGGCAGCGTAATAAATGTCGCGCTCGACCGGAGAAAGCTGTTCAAGGCCTAGTGTGCGCTCCATGCTTTGCATGAGCTTGCGAAGTTCGGTGAGTTTCGAGATTTCGGTCATATCTTACCTGTCTTTTTCGTGCCAAATCAGCCAAAGCCGAAACCTGGAAATATGTCCAAACACCGTGGTGTTTGGTTGGTTTCATATTGACACTTTACCCCATCTACTTAGACTAGCGTCGTGATTAGGTTGCCCAATTCGCCGGTGTGAGTGTCCGCGCATGAGCTGCCCAAAGGTTATTTTAAGATTCGGCCCGGTGCATAAGCTCCGGGCCAATTTAATGTAGCGACTGTAGCGTATCGGAAACTTCGGAACAACGCATTTGTATATGCTGTTTCCGCGCGGTAACCGGAAGGTGAACGCTCAGGCATAGAAAAGGGCGCCGAAGCGCCCTTGATTCAGGTCAGCCGATGGCAACAGCCTTGATGTCTTCGTCGATGAACGGAATGTATTGTTCAAAGTTCTCCGCAAACATCTGCACCAGCTTCTCTGCCTGCTTGTCGAACGCTATCTGATCGTCCCAGGTGCGGCGCGGATCCAGCAGAACCTCAGGCACTCCGGGAACCGAGACAGGCACGTCAAAACCAAAGTTGGCATCCTTGCGGTACTCGGCATCGGCCAGCGAGCCGTCCAGCGCCGCGGTCAGAAGGGCGCGGGTTGCCTTGATCGGCATCCGGCTGCCAATCCCGTAGGCGCCACCGGTCCAGCCGGTGTTGACCAGCCAGCAGGTTGCGCCGTGCTGGGCGATCTTATTACGCAGCAGGTTGCCATAGGCCTCGGGGCGGCGCGGCATAAAGGGCGCACCGAAGCAGGTCGAGAAGGTCGGCTGCGGTTCGGTCACGCCACGTTCGGTACCTGCTACCTTAGAGGTGAAGCCGGACAGGAAGTGATACATGGCCTGCGCCGGTGTCAGCCGCGCGATCGGAGGCAGAACGCCGAACGCATCACAGGTCAGCATGATGATGTTCTTGGGATGACCGCCCAAAGCGCTGCTGGATGCGTTCGAGATATACTCCAGCGGGTAGGCACAGCGCATGTTCGCTGTCAGCGAGTCATCGTCGAAATCAAGTTCTTTGGTTTCGGGATCGAAGACCATGTTCTCGATCACCGTGCCGAATTTCGAGGTCGTGGCGTAAATCTCGGGCTCGGCCTCGGCGTTCAGGTTGATCGTCTTGGCATAGCAGCCGCCTTCGAAGTTGAAGGTGCCCCGATCCGACCAGCCATGTTCGTCGTCACCGATCAGAATCCGTGCCGGATCGGCGGACAAGGTGGTCTTGCCGGTGCCGGACAGACCGAAGAAGACGGCAGTGTCGACCGGGTTGCCAACGGCGTGGTTGGCCGAGCAGTGCATTGGCATCACGCCTTTTTCCGGCAGCATGTAGTTCAGAAGGGTGAAGACGGATTTCTTGTTCTCACCCGCGTATTCGGTGCCGCCGATGAGGATCAGCTTGCGGTCGAAGTTCAGTGCAATCACAGTCTCGCTACGGCAATTGTGCTTCGCGGGATCCGCCTTGAAGCTGGGGCAGTTGATGATGGTGAAGTCAGCCGTGAAATCATCCAGATCTTCGCGATCCGGGCGGCGCAGCAGATGGCGGATGAACAAGTTATGCCAGGCCAGCTCGGTGACCATGCGCACGTTGATCGAATAGGTCGGATCGGCCCCGCCAACGAGGTCCTGCACAAAATAGTCGCGGCCTTTCATATGGGCCAGCATGTCTTCGTACAGTGCGTCAAAGCCTTCGGGGCTCATGGCGGCGTTGTTTTCCCACCAGATGCTGTCGGCGACGCTGTCGGTTTTGACGACATGCTTGTCCTTGGGCGAACGGCCAGTGAACTTACCGGTGGTGACGAGAAAGGCCCCGCCATTGCCAAGGGTGCCTTCGCCGCGCTTCAGCGCTTCTTCGATCAGCGCCGGTTCCATGAAGTTGTAATAGACATTGCCCAGACCCTCGATGCCCTGATCTTCGAGGCGGAATTGCGGGTTAACCCGTCCAGATGTCATGTGTGTCTTCTCCTGTGGCGGCGCGGAGGCAGTTCGGCCCGGTGCGCTCTTGGGGCAATCATGCCGGACGACTCCGGCGGACAGGCGTCCTCTTATCATGGTCGTTTGGGGCATGAACAGGAGGCTTTGACGCAGTTAGCGCAACCAAGTCTAGGTTTAGCGCCATCACAAATTTCCTGTCGGAAAACCGGGCAGCATTTTGCGGTCGGCAAGGCATTTTTGCCGCAGAACTGCCGCAAGAATGGCTTGATTCGTGGTTACGGATTGATTCGGCGCCTTAAAACCGCCAACAATATCCTACAAAAAAGCGTATTATTGCGTATATGAGCAGGAATAGGGGTGACCCCAATGTCAAAGATTGCACTAGTGGATGACGATAGAAACATTCTGACGTCGGTATCCATGACGCTCGAAGCCGAGGGTTTCGAGGTTGAAACGTATAATGACGGTCAGGCTGCGCTGGATGCTTTCAACAAAAAGCTGCCCGATATGGCTGTTCTGGATATCAAGATGCCGCGGATGGACGGGATGGATCTGTTGCAGCGGCTGCGCCAGAAAACCCAGATGCCGGTTATCTTTCTAACCTCCAAGGATGACGAGATCGACGAGGTTCTAGGTCTGCGCATGGGCGCGGATGACTATGTGAAAAAACCGTTTTCGCAGCGCCTTCTGGTCGAACGTATTCGCGCCTTGCTGCGTCGTCAGGAAGCCACCGAGGGCGATAGCGCTGCGGTTAGCACAGGTGATGCGAAGGTCATGGAACGTGGTGAGTTGCGGATGGACCCGCTGCGCCATGCGGTGACCTGGAAGGGCAATGATGTCTCGTTGACCGTGACCGAGTTTCTGCTTCTGCAGGCCCTGGCGCAACGCCCTGGCTTCGTCAAAAGCCGCGACCAGCTGATGGATGTGGCCTATGACGATCAGGTCTATGTCGACGACCGCACCATCGACAGCCACATCAAACGCCTTCGCAAGAAGATGCGCGCCGCTGATCCTGAGTTCTCGGCCATCGAGACGCTCTATGGCATCGGCTACCGCTACAACGAAGAATAGGCACGCGCCCCGTTTGAAGGTATTGTGGTCCCGTGCGTGACACTGACCAATCTGACGAGCTGCACGACGGTGATGTCGTCATCGGGGATGACTGGGTTATCCCACAAGACCCCGAGTCTGCTGAACTGCGAGAAAAGCGGTCGCGGAGGAACCTGTTTTCTCTGCGTGGCTCGCCTTTGGCGCGCAAGATCGTCACCTTCAACCTGATCGCTTTGGTCATTCTGGTGACCGGGCTTTTGTATCTGGACGATTCTCGGAAGGAACAGGTTCAGCAAACCGCGCGCAACCTGATGGGTGATGCGCAGCTGGTCAGCAACGTGTTCGAGGCTCAGATCCGTCAGAACGCAGCCGCGGGCGCTCAGAATCCGCGGGTGCTGGATGTGGGTGACACGCTGGCAGGGTTAAGCCTACCAGAAGGTGGCGAAGTTTTCGTCTACGACGCCAGCGGCACGTTGATCGGCTGGACGCGGGGTGCCTCAGTTGCGGTGGATCTGTCAACCATCCTGCAATCAGAGGCGGACATCCAAACCGGAAGCACCGTTATCAGTGACGCTTTGAATGCGGTATGGACCGGGGTGTCCCGGGTATTCAACTGGTCAACGACTGACGAGGCCCCGACATTGGCCCAACGGGTGCAATCCATCATCCCTGATACGCTTGGCGGCAGAACACAGGTGCAAGCTGTGCAGGACGAGATGGAAGAGACGGTGATCGTTGCCGCCGCTCCCATCGTGTTCAACGACACGACGGTTGGAGCTGTTGCCATAACCGGACCGGCAGGTGAGATCGACGCGCTGGCCCGGCGAGAGCAGGAGCGGATCCTGCAAATGTTTGTTGTGGCTCTGCTGGTCTCGGTCGGTCTCAGCCTTGTTCTGGCGTCGACCATTGCCAATCCGCTGGCCGATCTGGCCGCCGCGGCCGAGATGGGCAAGGACCGGGGTACAGGCGTTAATCCGGGCCGCATTCGTATCCCGGACCTCAGCGCGCGTCCCGATGAGATTGGTCGCCTTAGCCTGGCGCTGCGGGGCATGGTCACGGCACTCTACAACCGGATTGACGCAAATGAACAGTTCGCGGCCGACGTGGCGCATGAGATCAAGAACCCGCTGGCCAGTCTTCAATCCGCCGTGGGAACGCTGCGGATGGTCAAGCGCGACGATCAGCGCGAAAAGCTGATGGGAGTCATCGAACATGACGTGCGGCGTCTCGACCGTCTGGTCAGCGACATCTCTAACGCCTCGCGGCTGGATGCGGAGCTTGTGAAAGAGGCTGAGCAGCCCTTTGACCTGCTGAAACTGCTGGACAATCTGGGCCAGTTTCTGGGCGAAGATGCCAAGTCCAAGGGCATTGAATACGCCACCGATCTACCCGCCGACCCGATCGTGATCAATGGGCTTGAGGCGCGCTTGGCCCAGGTTTTCGTCAATCTGATCACCAATGCGATCTCCTTCTGCGAGGAGGGCGATGCGATCCGCGTTTGGGTACGTCAACGCGACCACCGTGTGCTTGTCGTTGTCGAAGACACAGGCCCCGGCATACCAGAACAGGCACTGACCAAGGTCTTCAAACGCTTCTACTCTGAGCGCCCCGAGGAGCATTTTGGCAACAACTCCGGCCTCGGGTTGGCGATCTCGAAACAGATTGTCGAGGCACATGGTGGCGTGATCTGGGCCGAGAATATCCGACCGACCGAAGCCGATGTCACCTCGGAGCCGCTGGGCGCGCGTTTCGTCGTGGGGCTTCCTGTCTAGGACATGAGCAGTCAGACGCTTTCAGACATTGCGAACAAAGAAAGCGCCTGTGTTCACGCGACTAGTGTCGCGGTTCAAGGGCGGGGGCTGCTGATCGTTGGGGCCTCGGGGTCGGGTAAATCCTCACTCGCCCTTCGCATGATTGCTCTTGGGGCCGATCTGGTTGCCGACGACCGGGTCGATCTGAGCCGGGACGAGGGCGCGGTGATTGCCGACGCACCACAGCGGATTGCGGGCTTGATCGAAGCGCGTGGCATCGGACTGTTGCGCGCCGCCCCGTGCGGCCCGGTGGCTTTGGATTATGTGCTCGATATGGACCAGACGCAGCCCGCCCGCCTGCCGGAGCCCGTTACTTTGCAGTTGCTGGGGCACTATGTACCCTTGTTGTTTGGCGCCGGCGTGCCCAATTTGGCCGAAGCACTGATGCAACTGCTTAAAATGGGGCGCGTAGACCCGGAATGGACCAGCACATGACAGCGCAACGGCGGATCGTCCTGGTGACCGGGCCGTCCGGGGCAGGGCGTTCGACAGCCATTCACGTGCTTGAGGATCTGGGGTTTGAGGCAATAGACAATCTGCCCATGGGCCTGCTGACGCGCCTGCTGGAAGGGGCTGGGGATGATCGGCCCATGGCTTTGGGGATTGATGCGCGCAACCGGGATTTCTCGACCATCGGGTTCATCGAACTGGCCGCCAAGCTGGGCCGTATGGAACAGGTTGACCTGACCGTTCTCTATCTGGATTGCAGTGATGAGGTTCTTCTGCGCCGCTTCTCGGAAACCCGCAGGCGTCACCCTGTCGCGAAGGACGCGGGCCCTGAAGCCGGCGTGCGCCAGGAAAAAGAACTGCTGGCCCCGATCCGCGAAATCGCCGATACCCTGATCGACACCAGCGCCCTGAATGTTCACCAACTGCGTGAAGAGGTCGAACATTGGTTCGCCCCACAAGGTGGCCGCCATCTTGCGGTCTCGATCGAGTCTTTTTCCTACAAACGCGGCCTGCCGCGCGGCCTCGACATGGTGTTTGATTGCCGTTTTCTGGCCAATCCTTACTGGCGGCCCGAATTGCGTGCCGCCGACGGTCGAAACGCTGACGTGGCGCGCTATGTTCAGTCCGATAAGAACTACGCTCCGTTCTTTGACCAGGTGGTCGGAATGCTGGACCTTTTGCTGCCTGCCTTTCGCGCCGAGGGCAAAGCGCACCTGTCGGTTGCTTTCGGGTGTACCGGTGGCCAGCACAGATCTGTCGCTTTGGCCGAGGCGATTGCGAAAGCCCTTGCAGACAGGGGGCAGCAGGTGGCAATTAGGCACCGCGAGATGGAACGACGCGCATTGAATGTGAGGCCGGATTGATCGGGATAGTGATCGTAGCGCATGGAGGGTTGGCCAAAGAGTATCTGGCCGCCATGCAGCATGTTGTGGGGCCGCAGCCCGGCCTCGTCGCGATTGCGATCGAAGCCGATCATGACCGCGATGAAAAGCAGGCCGAAATCTGCCGCGCCGCAAACGACGTTGATATGGGTGGCGGTGTGGTGATCGTCACGGACCTGTTCGGCGGCAGCCCGTCTAACCTCAGCCTCCGGGCCTGTGCGCCGCAGGATCGGCGCATTTTGTATGGCGCGAACCTTCCCATGCTGATCAAATTGGCCAAAAGTCGCCACCTGCCCGTGGGCGATGCCGTGCGTCACGCGATGGAGGCTGGACGCAAGTACATCAATGCGCAAAATGTGACATTGGATTAGGACCGGACGTATTGAAATGACCAATCGAAGCTTGAAAATCATCAATGAAAAGGGCCTGCACGCCCGCGCCTCGGCCAAGCTGGTTGAGGTAGTAGAAGGTTTCGATGCAAGTGCGGAAGTCTCCAAGGACGGACTTTCTGCATCAGGCGACAGTATCATGGGCCTTTTGATGTTGGCAGCCTCGCGCGGAACCACTATTGACGTCGAGACCTCCGGGCCGGATGCTGAGGCATTGGCAGAAGCCTTGGAAACGCTTGTGAACGACAAGTTCGGCGAGGGGTTCTAAAGCCACCCCGCCGGGACAGGAAGAACGGGAAGACCAGGAATTGGCGGAAACAACGCACGACACCAAGACAGGCCCCGTTGTCGACGGGACCGAAGATCAGGGCGAGATCTACGACCGTAGAACGCTGACCTATGCCAATTCGTTCGACGATGCCTGGACCGCGACGGCAATCCGCGCCATCGAATGGTGTACCGGCAAGCTGACCATTCTGCGGATGGTCAATAAATTTGAAAAGAAAAACGAGCAGTATCGTGGCCAGCGGTTCTGGGGTGGGGCGCTCAAGACGATGGGGATCACCCTCACCACGCCTGAGGAACAGATCGCACGTATTCCCAAAACCGGTCCCGTTGTCGTTGTTGCCAACCATCCTCATGGCATGGTGGACGGCATGATTTTCGCCGAGCTGATTGGACGTGTCCGTAGCGACTACCGTATCCTGACCCGCTCGGTTCTGACTGGCCTGGATGAGGCCGCGACCTCGTTCATGATCCCCGTTCCCTTCCCGCATGATCCCGAAGCGCAAACCAAAATGCTGGAAATGCGGACCAAGGCGATGGACCACCTGAAAGAGGGTGGCGTGGTCGCCCTGTTCCCCTCGGGTGTGGTTATGTCCTCGGATGATTGGTTCGGGCCGGCAATTGAACGCGAATGGAACGTCTTCACCGCCAAGATGATCCGCCGTTCAGGCGCGACCGTGGTGCCGATTTACTTCCCCGGCCGCAACTCGCGCGCCTATCAGATCGCCAACAAACTCTCGCCGATCCTACGGCAGGGCCTGTTGCTGCATGAGATCGTCCGCTCTTGCAACAAGCCCCAATCCCCGGTGATCGGAGAGCCGATCTCGGATGAAGACATGCAACTGCTTGAACGCGACCCGCGCGGTTTCATGGCGTGGCTGCGAAACCACACGATGTCTTTGGGCGGCATAGCAAAGCGCTGATCCGCTCCTTTATCTGGCTAAAAATGTCCCGGGGGTGAGACCGGATGAAATCCGGGCGAGGGGGCTGGCCCCCTTTTAGCGCGTCGGAACCGGCACGTCGCCACGATAGTCGTAGAATCCACGCTGGGTCTTGCGCCCCAGCCATCCAGCCTCGACATATTTCGTCAGCAGCGGACAGGGGCGATACTTGGTATCCGCAAGCCCATCATGCAGCACGTTCATGATAGCCAGACAGGTGTCGAGCCCAATGAAATCGGCCAGTTCCAGAGGCCCCATCGGGTGATTGGCGCCCAGCTTCATCGACTGGTCGATGGATTGAACACTCCCCACACCTTCATAGAGCGTGTAGACCGCCTCGTTGATCATCGGCATCAGGATACGGTTCACGATAAAGGCCGGGAAATCCTCGGCGCTGGCGGCGGTTTTGCCCAGTTTGTCGACCACGGCCTTACAGGCGTTATAGGTCTCTTCGTCGGTGGCAATTCCTCGGATCAACTCGACGAGCTGCATAACGGGCACCGGGTTCATGAAGTGGAACCCCATGAACCGCTCTGGTCGGTCGGTCCGGCTGGCCAGACGTGTGATCGAGATCGAAGACGTATTCGAGGTCAGGATTGTATGCGGAAGCAAATGCGGTTGTAGATCTTCAAAGATCGCCTGCTTGATCGTCTCACGCTCGGTCGCGGCCTCGATTACCAGATCGGTCTGGCCCAGACGCGGTAATTCAAGCGTGGTGGTGATCCGCCCCAAAGCCGCCTGAACGGCCTCATCCGAGATCTTCCCGCGGGATGCTTGACGCGCCAGATTGCCTTCGATCGTCTTTACGGCATTTTCCAAAGCGTCCTTGTTGACGTCGTTGACCAGAACGTCATAGCCCGCCAACGCCAGAACATGCGCGATCCCGTTGCCCATCTGGCCTGCGCCAATCACTCCGACCGATTTGATTTCCATGCTCTGGTGCCTCTGCTCTCAGCTCGCCGCGACATTACCGGCAGTTTGGGGCGGGCGGCAAGAGGCATCCTAGGTCTGCGGACCGGTCAAACTTGCCTCAAATCCGCGCATTAGCAATTTCGCAAGACTTGCGACGGCAAGATGGCAACCGGGTGAAAAATTGGGTGAGTAATATGAGCTATCATCAAACGGGCGCAGCAGTGCCCGAAGACAGCATCTGTCAGTACGGGGCGTCAAGACTGCGGTTCCGTGGGCCGTCGCGCGCGTTGGACGGCACCTATCTGGCCTGTATCGGAGGGGACGAGACCTTTGGTCGCTTCGTTGAGCACCCCTATACCGCGATTCTCGAAGGGTTGCTGGACCGCAAATGTGTCAACTTCGGCAGTCTTCTCTGCGGGGTTGAGGCGCTGTGCGGCGATTCCACCTTGGTTGAACTGGCGAATGAGTCCGATCTATGCGTGCTGCAATTGCCGGGGGCGCTGGGACAATCGAATTGCTTCTACCGGGTGCATCCGCGCCGCAATGACCGGTTTCTGTCGCCGACACCGGACCTGCTGACGCTCTACCCCGAGGTGGATTTTACGGACGTCCATTTCGTGCGTCACTTGCTGGGACTGTTGCATTCCTATTCGGACGCACGCTTCGAAATCGTAACCCACGAACTTCGCAAAAAGTGGGTCGAGGCGCTTGGCGCTTTTCTACAGGCGATCCGGCCTCCGGTCGTTTTGCTGAACCTGCAGGTGGATGGCGAGATCGCCCATGAGATTGCAGGGCCGCTGGGCTGTGAGCCGGTCTTTGTGGATACCGAGATGTTGGACGCACTGAGGCCCTACAGTGCGGATGTCGTTTCGATGTCAGTCCGGATCTCCGGTGAATCGGATGAGTTGGAGGATATGCTGTTCGGGACCCTTCAGCAGCCTATGGCCGAACATATGATCGGCCCGGCGACGCATCGTCGGATCGCAGAAACTCTTTCTCGCTCGATCCGAGATTTGCATTGAAAAAGGCCCGCCGAGGGGGCGGGCCTTGCAATGGTTTTCCAAGCAACCGCTTGGTTCGATCAGCCGAGTTTCTCGGTCAGTTCGGGTACGGCCTGGAACAGGTCGGCAACCAGACCGAAGTCAGCAACCTGGAAGATCGGTGCTTCTTCGTCTTTGTTGATCGCAACGATGACCTTCGAGTCCTTCATTCCAGCCAAGTGCTGGATCGCGCCCGAGATGCCGACAGCGACATACAGGTCCGGTGCAACAACCTTGCCGGTCTGACCCACCTGCCAGTCGTTCGGGGCATAGCCCGAGTCAACAGCAGCACGCGACGCGCCAACAGCGGCGCCCAGCTTGTCGGCCAGGGTTTCGATCAGTTTGAAGTCCTCTTCCGAGCCGACGCCACGGCCGCCCGAAACAACAACACCAGCCGAGGTCAGCTCGGGACGGTCGCTCTCGGCCACCTTGTCCTCAACCCAGGACGACAGGCCGGGGTTTTCGCCAACCGAGATAGTCTCAACCGCAGCCGAACCGCCTTCGCCTGCCGCATCAAAGGACGCGGTGCGGAAGGTGACGACTTTCTTGGCGTCGCTCGACTTGACGGTCTGGATCGCGTTGCCCGCATAGATCGGACGCTCGAAGGTCGAGCCGTCTACCACGCCGGATGCATCCGAGATCACCATTACGTCCAGCAGCGCAGCAACGCGCGGCATGACGTTCTTGGCGTCGGTGGTGGCAGGGGCGACGATGTGCTCATAACCATCGGCCAGACCCACGATCAGCGCTGCGGTCGATTCCGCCAGGCGGTGGCCCAGCGACTCGTCTTCAGCAACCAGAACCTTGGACACACCGTCGATCTTGGCGGCGGCCTCACCGGCAGCAGCGGCAGAACCGCCCGCGGCCAGAACGGTTACGTCACCCAGCGATTTCGCAGCGGACACGGCCTTGGCGGTGGCGTCCAGCGACAGTTCGCCATTGTTGACTTCGGCAAGCAGAAGTACAGCCATTACACAGCCCCCGCTTCTTTGAGTTTCGAGACCAGCTCATCAACCGAGCCGACGACGATACCAGCGGCACGGGCCGGCGGCTCATCGGTTTTGACGATTTCCAGACGCGGAGTGACGTCGACACCGTAATCGGCGGCGGTTTTCTCATCCAGCGGCTTTTTCTTCGCCTTCATGATGTTCGGCAGCGACGCATAACGCGGCTCGTTCAGGCGCAGGTCAACGGTCACGATGGTCGGCATCTTGACGTTGATGGTCTGCAAACCGCCATCCACCTCACGGGTGATTTTGGCGGAGTCGCCTTCGATGTCCAGCTCGGACGCGAAGGTGCCCTGGCTCCAGCCCAGCAGGGCCGACAGCATCTGGCCGGTGGCGTTCATGTCGTTGTCGATCGCCTGCTTGCCCGCCAGAACGATGCCCGGCTGCTCTTCCTCGACCACTTTGGCCAGGATTTTCGCAACAGCCAGAGGCTCGATATCCGTGTGGACGTCATCCGCAGCAATAACCAGGATCGCGCGGTCCGCACCCATGGCCAGAGCAGTCCGCAGCGTCTCCTGCGCCTGCTTCACGCCGATCGAAACAGCAACGACTTCGTCAGCCTTGCCTGCTTCTTTCAGGCGGATCGCCTCTTCAACCGCAATCTCGTCGAACGGGTTCATCGACATCTTTACATTGGCGAGATCAACACCGCTGCCATCCGCCTTAACACGGACTTTAACGTTGTAGTCAATCACGCGCTTGACAGGCACAAGTACCTTCATTTTTGCGTTCGCTCCTTACAAAAACGGCAAGCCGCGTCGCGACTCCACCAATGCTCTCGCGGGACTAGATAGCGCCTCAATCTCATCGACAACAGAGCAAAATCGTCACGTCATGGGCTTGAGACGTCGCGTTTTGTGTTTTTTGACGAATAGGGGGCGGAGATTTTTTGACGGTTGGCCGACGATGGTGGGATTTGGTTGCCGGTGGCCAACCCGTCCAACTGAACCAAGAAGACTGATTGTTTTGGTTAGCGGTGCGCCGAGTATACAACGCTTTACGCCCACCCTTCGGGCTGGGGCTCCGCCCTTCCGGCCGTCTGGACGTCCACTGGACGTCCCGACGCTTTCAGCGGTTCGCACCCGGAACCCACAAGACATCATCCTTGCCGCTATTGTTGGCGCAGCGGGCGGCGACGAAGAACCAATCACTCAGACGGTTCAGGTATTTGACCGCGACCTCGTTGACAGGCTCCATGTTGGTCAGTTCAACAGCTAGACGCTCGGCCCGGCGCGAGACGGTGCGGCAGACGTGCAGATGCGCTGCCAAAGCCGAGCCGCCGGGCAGGATGAAGCTGCGCAGTGGTTCAAGATGGGTATTCATCGCGTCGATTTCAGCCTCGAGCCGGTCGATCTGGGCAGGCGCGATGCGCAACGGCGGGTAGTCGGCCTCGGCGTCTTTTTCCATGTCGGGGCGGCAGAAATCAGCCCCCAGATCGAACAGGTCATTCTGTATGCGGGCCAAGGCGGCGTCGGTTTCACCCTCGGCTTCGGTCCGGGCGACGCCGACAAAGGCGTTCAGCTCATCAACCGTTCCATATGCGGCCACGCGGCCCGAGTATTTCGCAACCCGTTCGCCATTGCCCAAAGCGGTTTTTCCGTCATCGCCTGTGCGCGTGTAGATCTTGTTCAGAACGACCATCTTCAAACTCCTTGTCCGCGCAGGAAGACGTAAAGCACAATCAGCAATACGGCAATGAATTGAAAGAGGATGCGCAGGCGCATCATCTTGTTGCTCTTCTTGGCGGCATCCATGCCGCTTTTACCGAAATTTGCGATGCCAAGGGTCAGCACGACGACAACCGCCGCCATCGCCAAGAGCAAAACGACCATCAAGGGGTCCATCGTCAGTCACCGTCCGCTTTTTCTTTGGGTGCGCCTGATCTAGCGCCTGCAGGGCCAAAAGCGAACGGGAAATATTGCCTCAGATGTCTGACAGGATGCGGTCGATGGCTTTTGTTGGCAGAATTCGCCGTAAATAGCCCGCAATATAGGTCGGAGTCGTCACATAGTAGCGCGCCTTGGGCCGTTTCGCTTCGAGCGCATGGGCCAGCTTGCTGGTCACAGCCGAGGCGGGCAGTTCGAACGAGTCAGGCCCCGAGCCTTCGTAGAGCCGTTTCAGCAAAGATGCCTCATACCTGTCACGCAAGACCGAGTTCTCCCAATCCACGAAGCGCTCGAACACCGGGATCGCCTTTTCGCGGATTTTCGACGTGATCGGACCGGGTTCGATCAGGATGACCTTGACGCCGCTGCCGCGCAGTTCCAGGCGCATCGTATCGGTCAAACCTTCGATCGCGTATTTGGTGGCGACATAGGCGCCGCGCCAGGGGAACGCGACCAATCCTAGAACCGACGAGTTCTGGACAATGCGCCCATGACCTTGTTCGCGCATGACGGGAATGACCTGCCGCGTCAGCTCGTGCCAACCGAAGACATTCGATTCGAAGATGAAACGCAAACCGTCGGTCGGCACATCTTCGACCGCGCCGGGTAGCCCGTGCGCCCCGTTGTTGAACAGGGCATCCAAAGTGCCTCCGGTGGCCTCAAGAACCTCGGCCAGTCCGGCGGTGATGCTGTCTGTGTCCTGATAGTCGATTCGTGGGCTTTCAAATCCTTGCGCGCGCAGCCTGTCGCAATCACGCTGCTGGCGGCACGAGGCAAAGACGCGCCAACCACGCGCACGCATACCGTGTGCTGCATCCAGGCCGATGCCGGACGAGCAGCCGGTAATAAGAATTGATTTCTGCATGATGGCCCCGAACCTCAACGTCCCCAACACCTAGGCTGCGAGAGGAAACAGGGCAATGACGCCCGGACGTCAGTTCGCGGTTTTGCGGACCAGTGATGCCGAAATCCATCCGACCTGTTGCCCGGGAAACACGCGGGTGCGCAGCCAGCCGGTGCCGGAATCACTCAGGACCTCAACCCGCTGCCCAATCGTAGCTTTGCCGATGATGGGATAGATCGTGCCCGGGCCGTCACGCATGTTCACGCGGGTGCCAGAGATTTCGCGGATGTCCTTTTCGGGTTCCGCGACAGGGGCAGCGGCGGGTTCCGCATCGGTTGTGACTTGCTGCATTGCCGTGACGCCGCCTTCCAAGGAGGCCAGCGTCAGCGTGACATCCTGATCTTCGAACAGGGACGGATTCGCCTGCAGTCCGGCTGCAACCTGAGACAGAAGTGCCTTGGTTTCTTCTTCGCCCAGAACAGGTTCTGGTTCTGCAATAAACTCAATCACCGGGACGGGTTGAACTGCGGCGCGGGTCACCAACTCCTCAACCGGTGCGGCAGCTGGAGGCGTCGCCTTGGGTGCAGGTTCGAACGTGGCCGCCATGCGCTGTGGATTGTCACTGCGCAGGCCGCGCGGCTCAAAGTCGGGGCCCCCGCTCATGACGTAGAAGGCCCATCCCAGGGCGGCGAAAGTAACAAGTATCAGGCGCGTCATGACGCTTCCCCCCGAAGAAATCGTAAATACAACAATTGGCAGCAGTTTAATTCATGAAAGAATAGCATATTTCGAGGCGGGAGTCGAAAAATGGGGGAAATCCGGGGGTTGCCTCCCCCTGTTGCAAAAAGCGCGACTTGTCCCCAGTAAAATAAGTCTTGGTTGCTTTACCAAGCCGCGCTTGCGTCGTATCACATCATATATGAACGATACGATCGACGACCCCAACATGGAGGCCCCTGACAATGGGGGCGAGGTAGCCGAACCGCTACGCCGCGCAATTGGTGAGCGCTATCTGACCTATGCGCTGTCCACCATCATGCACCGGGCACTGCCAGATGCGCGTGATGGTTTGAAACCGGTTCACAGGCGAATCCTCTATGCGATGAGGGAGCTGCGACTCAGTGCAACCGGAGGTTTCCGGAAGTCCGCGAAGATCTCGGGCGATGTGATGGGTAACTACCATCCGCATGGTGACGCCGCGATTTACGACGCGATGGCGCGTCTGGCCCAGGATTTCAACGTGCGCTACCCGCTGGTCGACGGGCAGGGGAATTTCGGCAATATCGACGGTGATAACCCGGCGGCCTCGCGTTACACCGAAGCGCGGATGACCATCGTGGCCGAGGCGCTGCTGGAAGGTCTGAACGAAGACGCCGTTGATTTCCGCGACAATTATGATGGGACGCTGACTGAGCCGGTCGTACTGCCCGCTCAGTTCCCGAACCTGTTGGCGAATGGTGCCAGCGGTATTGCCGTGGGCATGGCGACGAATATCCCGCCGCATAATATCTCGGAACTCTGCGACGCTTGTCTGCATCTGATCAAAACGCCGGATGCGCGCGACGACACTCTGCTAAACTACGTGCCCGGCCCGGATTTCCCGACCGGCGGCGTGATCGTCGAGCCGCCCGAGAATATCGCACAAGCCTATCGCACCGGGCGCGGGTCCTTCCGCCTGCGGTGTAAGTTCGAGGTCGAGGATCTGGGCCGCGGCCAGTGGCAGATCGTCGTCACCGAGATCCCCTATCAGGTTCAGAAGTCCAAGCTGATCGAGAAGATCGCGGAACTGATCCAGACCAAGAAAATCCCGATCCTCGCCGATGTACGGGACGAATCCGCCGATGACATCCGCCTGATCCTTGAGCCGCGTTCCAAAAACGTCGACCCCGAGGTGCTGATGGGCATGCTCTATCGCAACTCGGACCTTGAGGTGCGGTTCAGCCTGAACATGAACGTGCTGATCGACGGGGTGACGCCCAAGGTCTGCTCGATGAAGGAAGTGCTGCGCGCCTTCCTCGATCACCGGCAAGAGGTCCTGATCCGCCGCTCGCGTCACCGCATGGCGAAGATCGACCATCGGCTGGAGGTATTGGAGGGCTTTATCGTCGCCTTCCTCAATCTCGACCGTGTGATCGACATTATCCGTTACGACGACGACCCCAAAGCCGCGCTGATGCGCGAGGATTGGGGGATTGATCACGTCCGCGCCACGGACGAATCCGACTACGCCACACCCAAACCGGGTGAGGGTGAGTTGTCTGAGGTTCAGGTCGACGCGATCCTCAACATGCGCCTACGCAGCCTGCGTCGTCTCGAAGAGATGGAGCTGGTTCGTGAGCGTGACGAGCTAATGCTGGAGCGCGCCAATCTGGAAGACCTACTGGCCGACCCCGCTCTGCAATGGGCCAAGATCGCCGAGCAGTTGAAAGAGACCAAGAAGACATTCGGCAAAGACTATGAAGGGGGCGCGCGCCGTACCCAGTTCGCCGAGGCCGGACAGGTCGAGGAAGTGCCGCTTGAGGCGATGATCGACAAGGAACCGATCACAGTGGTCTGTTCTCAGATGGGCTGGATTCGGGCCATGACCGGCCACATCGACCTCAAGCGCGAATTGAAGTTCAAAGATGGCGACGGCCCCCGGTTCATCTTCCATGCGGAAACCACGGATCGGTTGCTGGTGTTCGCATCGAACGGGCGATTCTACACCGTCAGCGCCGCCAACCTGCCCGGCGGGCGGGGCATGGGTGAGCCGCTCCGCCTGATGGTCGATCTGCCGAACGAGGCGCAGATCATCGACATCCTGATCCACAAGCCGGGGCGCAAGCTGCTGGTGGCCTCGGACGCGGGTAACGGGTTCATGGTGCCTGAAGATGACGTGCTGGCCCAGACCCGCAACGGGAAACAGGTGCTGAACGTCAAAGGGGACGAGACAGCGATGATTTGTAAACCGGTCGATGGCGATCACGTCGCGGTAGTCTCGCAGAATGGCAAGTTCCTCGTCTTCCCGACTGAAGAGCTGCCAGAGATGACCCGAGGCAAAGGCGTGCGTTTGCAGAAATACAATATGGCGCGCGGCCGGCAGGGCACGTTGGAGTTGGATGGCGGCCTGTCCGACATCACCACCTTTAACTGGGAAGAAGGGCTCAAGTGGTCCATGGGCGGCGACAAAACCCGGCACGAGGCGGATATGTCCCAATGGCTGGCCAAACGCGCCAGCGTCGGGAAAAAGCCCCCTTATGGTTTCCCGCGTGACTATAAATTCTCGTGATCTGACGAGGGTTTCGGGCAAATTCCGCCGATACGGCTTGGCACAGGCCGTATCGGTGCGCTAGATCAAAGAAAAACAGGCCTATCGAGACGAGATCATGCTGCGCATTTTGACCCTGATTACTGGACTTGCCCTGATGAGCGCCTGCGCGCAGACGCAAGTTTATGAAGAACCTGAGTCGTTGGGGGAATTCAAGCTACGCGTAAACTACGCCTTCGCTGAGAAAGCCCGCCAGGGACCGGTCTCGCGCGATGCGACACCAAAAGAATGGGAAAACGCCATTCAGAACGCGGTTGATATCCGTCTCGGCCGCTATGAAGGCGCTCAGGAATACGACATCGGTATCAGCCTCGAAGGATACATGCTGGCGCCACCGGGCATTCCCGTCATCTACAATCCCAAAAGCACGGCGATTGTTCTGGTCAATGTCTACGATGTGAAGAAGAAAGAATTCCTCGCCAAGGGCAAGCAATTCCAAGTTCTGGAAGACACGACCGGAGAAAGCGCTCTGACAGGCTCGGGCAATACCCGCACAAAAGAAGAGCAGATGAGCGGCCTTGCCCTGAAAGTTGCCGACCGAGTAGAAGAGTGGTTGGCCGAGGAACACAAGGACAATGGTTGGTTTGACCGGCGTCCGGACCTGATCCAGCCGCTGGAAACGAGTGAGCTCACGCAAAATCCGGCGTGATCGGCGCATTTCCCTCAGGATGTGCTTGATTTTCCCCTTTGAACCAAATATCTCGCGCGCGCAGATGTAACCACGGGACCAAGGGTCCCCCAAATCGCAAAAGGGCGCCTGAGGAATGGCAAAGGAAAAGTTTGAGCGTACAAAACCGCACGTCAACATCGGCACGATTGGCCACGTTGACCACGGCAAGACCACGCTGACTGCAGCGATCACCAAGTATTTTGGTGACTTCAAAGCGTATGACCAGATTGACGGTGCGCCGGAAGAGAAAGCGCGCGGCATCACCATCTCGACCGCCCACGTGGAATACGAG
>NZ_JBQFPV010000016.1:0-91270 GCF_056536565.1 Ruegeria sp. CK3 | reverse complement strand
TTCAGCAGCGGCAACGCTCGTCGGAATCGAAGTGTCGCATATGATCGGCAAGGGTCAAATCATGCCCGGACTCTGCCCAATTCAACAGTTCGCTGAGCCCGCCACCTGATTCACAAGCGATTGCTAAAACAACTCAACCCGCTCAAATCTGTGCAACAAGACCAGAATGTCATAACGCAAGACGCATCTTTGGTCGAAATCATCGGACCAATCTGGGTTTCAGAACGGCCGCTCTCAGAATGCTATTGAACCCTACCAGAACATATATCCATCTTGGCCACTCAGCGGAATTACGGTTTACCCAGCATTTTTTTGGGGTTTCCATAAAACGGCGCAGGCGGTTCCTTCAGCTTTGTTCAGCAGAATAGCGTTGTTACCCAAATCATGACGGACTAAGCCGCTTTCATCTCCGAACCCATCGCTTCGGATCGTCAACAAGACCGAAAATGCTTCGCTAAAGCTAGGGGAAAACGTACACTTTCATAATTTACATGCATTTTTCATTTGTGTAGCCGATTGAAGCGCGAGTGGTGAAGTTCTCGACATACTAGTGACTAAATTGCGTATAAACATGACAAGAATCGCCAACCCATAAGTTGTCAATTTTTGTGTTTGAGGAATGCTTGATTTGGAAAATCGTCGTCCGACTTTTGTCACTCGGCCCGGCCTTCCGGAATTAGGTGATGTCCTGCCCTACCTTGAGCGGATATGGTCCTCGCGTGTTCTCACAAACGGCGGCCCATTGGCGCAAGAACTCACAGTGGCGCTACAAGATTATCTGGGTGTCGCGCATCTAAGTCTTGTTTCGAACTGTACCAGCGGTTGTATCGCGGCTTTGCGCAGCCTTAAGGTAAAAGGCCAGGTTATCACGTCTCCTTTTTCTTTTGTCGCAACGGCAAACTCGATTGTATTTGCGGGCGCAGAACCGGTTTTTGCGGACATTGATCCGGTAAGCCTTAACCTTGATCCAGAACAAGTGGAGAGGCATCTAACCCCTGACACCGCAGCAATTATGCCTGTACACAGCTTCGGGAATCCCTGCGACCATACCGCACTTGAAGAGATTGCCAACCGCCGAGGTATTCCGCTGATCTATGACGCTGCGCACGCATTTGGAGTGAAGTCGAATGGTCAGAGTTTAACAAATCTAGGAACTTGCTCGGTTGTTAGCTTTCATGCCACGAAAGTATTCAATACCTTCGAAGGCGGCGCCGTCATCACGCACGACGAACAGTCAAAGGCAGCCGTGGAGCGCTTGATCAATCACGGTATAGAACATGAAACCTCAGTGCCAGAGATTGGTTTAAACGGCAAGATGAGCGAACTCCACGCCGCAGTTGGCTTGGCGCAACTGCCTTATGTGGATGGAATCATCAATCAACGGATGATGATTGCAAATAAATATTCTGCTCGGCTTAGTGGCACACAGGGAGTACATCTGGTTCAGCCGTCGCCGGACGTGCGGTATAACTACTACATGTTTCCTATACTTCTTGATACAACTTACCCGCTGTCCCGCGACGAACTTTGCGCGACAATGGAGGCGGAAGGGATTTTTCCTCGGCGCTACTTTTTTCCTTTGGTTTCCGATTTACCTTCTTTTCAACATCATTCTTCAGCTGAGCCGTCGAATCTTCCGGAAGCCCGGAGAGTTGCGAATAGCATTGTCTGCCTGCCGATTTATCCTGACCTCCCATCGGTTGTTCAGGACAGGATCATAGAGATAGTTTTGGGTCCAACGCGTTGATGTGGAGTATCCTCAGGTCGCATTCTAAAAATTGTGCCTTAAACAGCACCCAAGTTCAGAAGCCGCAGGACCAACTTTGACAGACTGATTTACGCAGTCCTGTGTGTCCTCCTTCAGCAATGTGTCAGTTCGCTATTCAAAAAACTTAGTAACTCTTCGAACGCCCATTTTGGCTGGCAACACAAAGACCTCTGAGTCATTTGGCCGCCCGCGGAAAGTACTGGTTTACAGGGACCCAAACCTGCCACGCTTCGCATGTGTGGCGCTCAGAATGTGGGCTAAGGTTATTCGATCCGTGCTTGGTCAGAGCAATCGAGTTCGCCATACCTGCACAAGAAAACTAGAATAATTGGATAAGCCCACTGAATTTCAGGTTGGCGAACTTCCGGATCAGGGCTACGTTGCACGCCGTCATGACTTCTACAATCCTTTGGAAAATTTTTTGATCGAGCGCGGCCTGTCTAATGAACTTATTCTAATACCGGTGTTGAAGGCTCATAGAGGACCCAACGGCGGATTGGTTCTAACGCAAAAGTATCTGGATGGCGCGGTTGAATATGCCAAACACTGGGATGGCCCCGTAACCACGCTTGCCGAAGTTTCTCAGACTCCCTCAACAGATATGGACCATGTTGAGGTGATGACAAATTGCGATACGCAATACCGGATTGAGGAACGTCCAAAAACACTTGATACCTTGATCCCTCGCCTTCAAAACGCGGGGGCCGTAGTCGGATTTCTTGATCCCAGTCAGGCGGAGATGACGCGGCAGTGTTCTAAACGCGGAATTCCGGTCATTCACGTGTGCGAATACACCCTAAAAACTGAATTTCAGATCATCGATGCGTCGCCGGTCAACCAACTCGTTAAGTTGCGCAGGAAAGTCTGGATTCGGAACGCGGAGCGAACACGCAGAGCCTTGCTTGGCTCGCTGGCCGGACTGCAGTGCAATGGTGTGCCTGTCTTCGAAGCGTACAAACCTGAGCGCCCTGACGCGTTCCTATTTTTTGACAATCGCGTCAGAAAGGCCGATGTGGCGAGCGACCAGGACCTGGAAAGAAGGGCGGCCAGATCGAAAAAAGGCGAACGCCTTCGTCTTTTGTTCGGCGGTCGTTTTGTCCCAATGAAAGGGACGCGCTTTCTTCCCCTCGTTGCACAAGCGCTTACCAAAAAGTGTGTCGACTTTCAATTTGATATCTACGGATCCGGGCAGGAGCGAGGTCAACTGGTTGATGCGATCCGAAAACTTAAACTTGAAGATCGGGTAAAGGTTCACCCACCCGTCAATTTCTTGTCAGAATGGGTTCCACTACTGAAAAATGCGCCGGACTTATTCGTCAGTTGTCACCCACAAGGTGACCCGTCGAGCACCTACTCAGAAGTGATGTCGTGCGGCTTACCAATAGTCGGCTTTGCTAACGAAGCATTTGAGGGAATTGTAGCGCATTCCCGTAGCGGTTTCTTGACACCTTTGGGCGATGCAGAGAAGCTGGCAGACCAAATTGCTAAACTTGATCAGAACCGTGAAGTATTGACCCAAGCTGCTCGCCGAGGTCGAGATTTCATGCGAAGCCACTGTTTCGAAGAGACTTTTGCGCGGCGCACGGCGCACTTTGCCAAAGCTGCAGAAGCTTGGCGGCACAACTAAGTTGTTCATTTTTTGGTCAATAAACCCGTATCTTGAGCATCCAATAATGGCCTAGCTACACAGGTGAAAGAAGGAACGTTTGCTTTTTCCTCTAAAACCCTCGCGTCCTCTTTTTGGGCAAGCAGACCAAAGCAAAGAGTGTTGAACCTGCCACGAACCTAACCCTGCTGCCACAATTGAGCCGGACGTAAGAAAAACTTTCGGTATCTGAAGGCACATATAGGCGAATCTTCTTAGCTGCAATAATTGGCACAGAGCGACATTTTTGTTGCGCACACCTAAAGAGATCCCACTTTTTGGGTTTGTCTTCTTAACTTGGAAGAAATTGCCGACTATTCTGAGCACCGAAATTTAACGCTCGCTAGAGTTGATATTATGGTTCACCTTGATGTCCCAAAGCTGAATGCAACGGAAACTGAACCATCGCTGACCAGCGTTGCCGTCCTTGTACCATGCTACAACGAAGAAGCTTCAATCGGTATCGTCATACGCGATTTCAAAGCCGCTCTCCCGAACGCAACGGTGTATGTTTACGACAACAACTCGAACGATAGCACTGTTGAGGTGGCCACAGAAGCCGGTGCTGTGGTGCGCAGCGAAACCCAACAGGGCAAAGGACATGTCATGAGGCGAATGTTCGCCGATGTTGATGCCGATTGCTATGTGCTGGTAGATGGCGACAACACCTACGAAGCAGCCGCGGCTCCGCGTCTGGTAAACATGCTGCTAACGCAGAACCTCGATATGGTAACTGGATGTCGTGTTACGAATATTGAGGAAGCCTACCGGCCCGGGCATAAGTTTGGCAATTGGGCATTGACCGGTTTGGTGCGATGGATTTTCGGAGACCGCACGCGCGACATGCTTTCCGGGTATCGAGTTTTTTCGCGCCGGTTTGTTAAAAGCTTCCCAGCGTTGTCGCGAGGTTTTGAGATCGAAACCGAACTTACAGTGCACGCCCTAGAGTTGCGCATGCCTATCGCGGATGAGGAAACGGCTTATATCGACCGGTTACCCGGATCCGAAAGCAAACTCAGCACCTTTCGAGACGGCTTCCGCATCTTGCGGCTTATCCTCACTTTAATAAAGGAAGAGCGCCCGATGCCTTTTTTTTCGGCAATCGCCGCCTCCCTGCTGGTACTGTCCTTGGCGCTTGGATACCCGATTATCGCCGAGTTTATCGACACCGGGCTTGTGCCACGTTTTCCCACGGCAATTCTGGCCGCAACCATCGCCATTATTTCCGTCCTGTCGTTCTTTGCTGGCTTGATCCTAGACACCGTTACGCTTGGGCGGCGTGAAATGAAGCGGCTACACTACCTTTCGGTACCGATCAGAAATCGCTGCGAGTGACTGGTGGATGCCGCGTTATACTAGTTTCTTGCGGTTCTGTGTCGTCGGCACAATCGGGTTCATTACTGATGCCACTGTGCTTGCTTTGTTGCTGGAAAACGGTGTTTCTCACTATGTCGCCCGGATACTCTCTTTCCCGGTCGCTGTCTTCGTCACGTGGTGGCTAAACCGCATTTGGACCTTTAGAACGGCGAACCGTACCAGAACCGGTCGGCAAATCATGCGCTACTTTACGATTCAAATCCTAGGAGCGATTGTAAACTTAATGACTTACCTGTTGGTTTTGCTGTTTATCGAAAAAACAGTCGTCAACGCGATTTTTGCGCTTTCCGTCGGCTCGGCAGCCGGGCTTGTGGTCAACTATCTTGGCGCTCGGCGCATTGTTTTCCTGACCAGCTGAGGCCGCGTTATGTCACGTTCGGCATTTGCATTCCCTGTAGCCTTGTTTGTGTTCGGTTGGGCTCTTTACTTGGGCATCTTATTTCCTGGTTTTATGAGTGTGGACTCAGTTGTCCAGTTGCTTGAGGCCCGCAGTGGGGAAATCGGAGATTGGCACTCGCCTTTCATGACTTTGCTTTTCGGAGTAATGGGTCAGTTTTTTTCTGGATCTGTCGGCATGCTCGTCCTGCAAACCACTTTGCTGTGGGGCGGGTTGATACTGTTTTGGTACGCAGCTTTGGTTCCATTTGCCCCAAGGCTTGGGGCAGTCTTACTTTTTTTGCTAATGTTTTACCCGCCAATATTGGGTATCAATGGAGCAATCTGGAAAGACATTCTAATGGCAGGCATGCTCACTTTGCTGAGCGGTGCCCTAGCGGGTGTTTATTCGAGCCGTTTACCTCAAGGACCAATGGTGGCACTTATTTTGGTGACCGCTTTGGTGGCCCTTCTAGCCCGTGTGAATGCAGTCTTCTGCTTGACACCTCTGTTGTCGCTTCTAGCGATCTGCATTATCCGTCCGCGCCGTGTCGTGGGGTTTACAGGCTCTATATGCCTAGGTGCCGGGCTGGCCCTGGGCATTGCGCTTGGGTCGATGATTATTAATGGCCAAATTGCCGATCGCTCGGAAAACCCAATGTTGTCAGTTGCCCTTTTTGATGTAAGCGGCACAATCGCCTTTCTGCCAGAAGGAGAAAGGCGAGCCCGTTTGCACTCTAAATTACCAACTCCGCTCACCGAAGGTCTTACGCCTCAGGACCTGAGTGAAAGTTATTCCCCGCGTGATTGGCAAGATGTTTTTTACGGGGATCAACCCGGACTAAACGCATTGAATCAATCTCAAGACACTCATGTCCCGACTGATACTTTTGGTGCTTTGGACCAGGAACAACAATCCGAGATACTTGCCTCTTGGCGCCATGCCATCACTACCGAACCGAAGGCCTATCTAAGCCATCGCCTCGCTGCATTTGATTGGGTGTTGGCGTTCCGAAAAACACTTTGGCAACCGGTCTTGTTTGATCCCGCAAATTATTCCGAAGAAATGCAGCAGATTGTACCACCTTTTTCGGAACAGACATTGCTGCAAAAAGAGCTGTCTATGCTCTTTAACAAGCTGGCCTACTACCCTCCGTACAAACCTTGGCTATGTCTGGCAGCAGCGATGACCTTGCTCGTCATTTTGTTGTTCAAACCAGCTGGCCATGGGGTGGAGATAGCCCTTTTACTTGCCGTTCCTGCACATTTGTTCGGTTTGTTTTTGTTGGCGCCGACACCGGACTTTCGCTATTCGCACGTTATCTTTTTGTTCACCGGGTTAGCCTTCAGCAGGGCAATATGTATCCATTTTAAACCCCGTAACTGAAATAACCTTTTGAAGGGAACGGTCGAATAGGCCGTTCGCAGACAGGAAGGTTTTTTGGCAACCATCCTATCGTTTCTAAAACTGGCGCCAGACAGCATTCAGCCCTAGTGATCTGGTACGTGAACCAGTACACGCTGCAAATTCACTAGGCTGCGTTTTACTACGATCAGAGAACCCAGCCCACAGTAAAGCAACCCACAAACTGGGGTTGGGAATGTGGTCAGATTCGTTCGATATCGTCCTCAGGATCCTATGTAGGGAGTGACAACTTCAAAAACATGAGATGCGATTTCGTCATAGTTGTCCATGAATACCCCGTTGACGTCCAAGCCGGAAACATCAGGCCTAGGGGCCGTTTCTTCAAAGATAGTCGAATACACGATCATCGCTGCCAGCAGATGCAAAGTGTCATGCCCATGAGGGGCATCGTCTGCGAACCAGTCATCGGCTGAAAGCGCTGACGCAGGCGTGTTTTCCATCACGGATACCATTGTACGCGCGACAGGAATGAGTTTGATACGTGATGCCGCATCAGGAACGTTTTCCCTCACCCGCTTAACCAAGTTGTCGAACCACCCCGTATAGTTGAATTGGGTCGTAGTTCTTTCACGCCAAGCGGCAAAATCGCGCGAAGATCCTGCACCTGTTGCCTCATCAAACAGTTTGCCCCCATCCGACCAACCCTCGTAGATCCAGTAATTCGGCTGACCAGACGTGTTTTCTTCGTGAGAGGATACGACAACAGTAAACATCCCTGCCCAAACGGTAGACTGCCCTTCCGCAACTCCCCAGGGAATAGGGCCACCAACACTCGGATCGGGGTCAGGACCTTGTGACGTGTAAGCAGGTGGCCCGGAAAAGTTATCTGTCACCATAAAGATATCCGTGACATTTGCCCGATCTACGGCAGGCCACGAATTTCCAGCCCCGGTGGATGGAACACCAAACCGTATCCAGTTTTGATCCCAGTTTGGCGCTGCAGGGGGCTGAACGCCATAACTGCCCTGTGCCGCAAAAAACTGCTCGCCGTTTGCCTCGGTCAGCAGTTTCATCATGGGAGGGATACGATCATACAGGCTGTTCATGTATGCACCCGTGGCGCGCCTTTGCTGTACTTCGCCGTTTGCATCAGTGGGTAAAGAAGAAAAGGCCATCAAAGAAACAAGGGCTGCACTCAAAAATCGCACTGCTTAAACTCCATGTCGGTTGGTTGTCTGTCAGAGAGAATATAGCGCTCTTTTTCAAAGTACATCCTGGATCAAGCGTTTACTGAATGCTCGCCTCTAAATTCACCATCAATGCGGTCACTATCGCCAAAATCGAAACAATCAGAACCGATGTTTGCCTTAAAATTAGGTGATGAAATGACCTTTTGCGGCCATAGAGCCATACCTTTGACCTGTCTGTGAAATAGCTCCTCGCCAGACATACATCCGCCGTATTATATGCATATCGGAGTCAATTAGACTCTAGTTATCTAAAAAACATTTGAGGGGCCTTGGCCGTTAGTTCGCATGACGAGTGAAGCACGTAAACCAGTTCTGGTGGTTGACCTAGACGGAACGCTTTTGCGATCCGACATACTCTTCGAAACTTTTTGGAGCGCGTTGGGAAAAAACTGGCAAACACTCTTTAAGTCGGCTAGCGCATTGTCGCACAGCAAGGCCAGACTGAAGCACGAGCTCGCCGAAGCGGGTCCTGTAGACGTCGAAACGCTCCCCTATGATCCGGAGGTTATCGCCTATGTCGAAGACTGGCGGCGAAAAGGCGGCCAGACGGCTCTGGTAACAGCCAGCGACGAGACAATAGCCAAGGACATTTTCGACCATCTTGGTATTTTTGACGAGGTCTATGGGTCAGACGGTGTGAGAAACCTCAAAGGCCCGGCGAAGGCCACCTTTCTGAAAAACCACTATGAAGACGGCTTCGCATATATGGGGGACGCCCAGGCTGACATTCCGGTTTGGTCGCAAGCTAACCGTGCAATCACCGTCAACGCACCTTCAAAGTTGCGCAGTACGGTGGACGATCTTAGCCCAGAGGTTGACCATTTGAGCACTCAGGTCACTTCCTTAAAGCCTTATATAAAAGCTATTCGGCCCCATCAGTGGTTAAAGAACATTCTTGTTTTCCTTCCGATGCTAGCCGCTCACCAGTATGATTGGGGGACATTTTGGGCGTCGTTGCTGGCGTTCATCTCATTTTCCATGGTCGCGTCCAGTGCGTATGTCATGAACGATCTTCTGGACTTAGCAGCTGATCGCGCACATCCGCGCAAGTGCAAGCGCCCATTTGCATCAGGCGCGATCCCAATCGCGCATGGGACTTGGATGGCCTTCGGAATGCTTGCCACAGGCGCTATTATCGCGGCCAGCGTCAATTGGGCTTTTCTGGGCGCCATGACCTTCTATTACGTCGCAACCACTGCCTATTCGCTAAACATAAAGCGCCGCATTGTAATCGATATCATTACGTTGGCTGGTCTCTACACTACCAGAATCGTTGCCGGGGGGTATGCTACCCAGATTCCTCTATCTGTGTGGCTTTTGGCATTCTCGGTGTTTTTCTTTCTTTCACTTGCATCAGTAAAACGCCAAGCCGAACTGATCGATACCGCCAAGCGTGGCGCAATGGAGGCCACAGGACGGGGTTATCAAGTCGACGACCTGCCGCTAATCAGCCAGGTGGCTATCTCTTCCGGATATGTTTCAGTTCTGGTTATGGCACTTTACATCAACTCTCCCAACGTGATGGAATTGTATCGCTCTCCTACTGCGCTTTGGGTGGTGTGTTTGATTCTTCTGTATTGGTTGACTCGTGTCACCATGATCACCCACCGCGGGCATATGCATGATGACCCCGTCGTCTTTGCCGCTAAAGACAGAACCAGCCAGTTGTGTTTTCTCGCCATACTGTTTTGTGCTGTTTGGGGTGCCTTGTTATGACCTTGGGGAGTTTGATACTTCGGTATGGAACATTCGCGATCATCGCGACCGCCGGGAACCTTGCTACGCAACGGGTTTTCTTGATGTGGGGTGAAAGCCTAACCCATTTTGTTGTCGCACTATGCGCTGGAACCCTCGTGGGTTTGGTCATCAAATACCTATTGGACAAACGTTGGATTTTTTACGACTTGTCCTCCGGAGTGGTTGAGCACAGGAAAAAGTTCACGCTCTATACGATTATGGGGTTGGCTACGACTGCAATCTTCTGGGGTACTGAAACCGCTTGCTGGCTAATATGGGGGACCGATTTGGCTCGCGAGATTGGGGCTATTGTTGGTCTAACCATAGGCTATGTGGTCAAGTACAATCTGGATCGGCGGTTCGTGTTCACCGATTCAACCCTTTCGCTGGGACGTGCGACATGATGCTAAGTGGGTGGGGTCGATTTCCAGTCGTTTATGCACCGATAGTCAAGGCCCCGCGGTCCGATGTCGAGCTAGCTTCTGCGTTGCGTTACGGGGGTGTCATCGCACGGGGCAACGGACGTTCCTATGGCGACAGTGCGATCAGCCGGCGCGGTACAGTTGACATGCGGCACTTCAACCGCATGATTTCGTTTGACAATGAAACTGGAACCCTTGTGGCAGAAGCTGGCGTTCTGCTGGCCGACGTAATCTCGTCCTTCCTGCCGCGTGGATGGTTTCCTCTTGTGACGCCCGGGACAAAATACGTGACACTTGGCGGAATGATCGCCGCCGACGTGCACGGGAAGAACCACCACCGTGACGGTTCAATGGCCAAGTCACTGGAATGGGTCGATGTGATGGACGCTTCGGGCCAAGTGCACCGTGCCTCGCGCGACGAAAATCAGGAGCTTTTCAACAGTATACCAGGGGCCATGGGGCTGACTGGGATAATACTTCGGGCCGCGATCCGGTTACAGCGGGTCGAGACAGGCTGGATCCAGCAGAAAATGATCCCCGCGAGCAATCTTGCTGAGGCGATGGAAGTATTTGAGGCCAATGACCAAAGTCTTTACTCGGTTGCCTGGATTGACTGCCTGAAGCGCGGCGCGAACCGCGGTCGATCATTGGTGATGCTCGGAGAGCACGCTTCGCTCGATATGTTAAGCGCTAGGCAAAAACTAGACCGCTACGCTATGAGCCCTCGGCGAATGAAACGAGTGCCGTTTGACTTTCCAAGCTTTGCAATGTCGGGCCCTGCAGTGAAGGCTTTTAACGCGCTGTACTACCGTTCTGGGTTACGTAAAGCCGGCGACAGCATGGTGGACTGGGATAGTTATTTTTATCCGTTAGATGCGATATTGAATTGGAACCGGGTCTATGGCCGCAAGGGTTTGCTGCAATTCCAATGCGTTTTGCCTTTGGAGACATCCCGAGAGGGTTTAAACGCCTTACTGGACGCGATCTCTGAGGCCGGCTCTGGCTCTTTTCTGGCGGTTCTTAAGCGTTTCGGAGAACAAATCAGCGCGTTTTCTTTTCCAATGCTAGGCTATACTCTAGCGCTAGATTTTCCCGCCACCGACAAGAACCTCAGTCTGCTGGAACGCCTTGATCAAATCACGATAGCGCACGGTGGAAGATTCTATCTTGCCAAGGACGCCCGTATGTCAGCCCAAACATTGATGGAAAGCGACGCGCGCACGGCCGCTTTCATCGCACAGCGACAGAACAGCAATGCATCGGTGGCTTTTCAATCCTCACAATCCGAAAGGCTCGCACTATGAGCAAAGGCCCCGTACTCATCCTTGGCGCGCGTTCCGACATTGGTCTCGCCGTAGCAAAAAAATTCGCCAACCTTGGACACCCCATCCAACTTGCCGCGCGCGAAGCTCAGAAAATGGCTCCGGATCGCGACGATATCTCCACACGGTATAATGTAGAAGTCACGCTGCATGAATTCGACGCGCTGCACCCCGACAGATTTGCTGGTTTCCTCGACAGTTTGCCAGAACTTCCAGAGGTCGCTGCTTGCGCAATCGGCTATATGGGCGAGCAAGAGGATAGCGAAAGTAACCTGACAGCCGCCAGCCTTGTGATGCGTTCAAACTATGAAGGCCCTGTCGGCATTCTGTCCGAGCTAGCCAATCGGTTCGAAGATCGTGGGTCAGGTGTAATTATCGGGATCAGTTCGGTGGCCGGTCAACGTGGCCGCGCCACAAATTATTTCTATGGCTCGGCCAAAGCCGGCTTCACTGCCTTCCTTTCAGGACTGCGCAATCGACTGGCCAAGAAAGGTGTGCATGTAATCACCGTTTTGCCCGGGTTCGTTGCGACACGTATGACTGAAAATCTCGATCTGCCAAAAAAACTGACGGCTCAACCTGCAGAAGTGGCCGAAAAGATAGCGTTGGCAGTCAAAAAAAGCAGAAATGTAATCTACGTCCGCTCAATTTGGTTTTTGATCATGACAATCATCTGCAACATCCCTGAAAGCATTTTCAAGAAGATGAAGCTGTAATGATCAAGGCATTTCCGTCTTTCAGTCGGACGGTGGGCAATTGACTTCGAGCACATAACCCGGGCTTAGCAGAGTGTCAAAAACCGCAACTGGTTTATAAGAACATGATCTTTCGTCCAATACCTGCCTCAGTCCTGCGGTAGCCCGTCCCGGTAACCCAGGCCAGCTTGCATGTATCGACGCTATGTAAAAAGTCCTGCCATCCGACGGTCCGGAATCCAGAACGAACCGTGCCAACGGCCTGAAATCACTTCTTTGGCGCAACAAAATGTACATCTTTGCCCAGCCGATTGGATCGTTTTGCAAGATGTTCTCCACCTTTTCTGAGAACAGATCGCCATCGATTTCGTTCCATTCTGAATCGAAGTAAGATGGGTCGATTGCACCACTTTGTGTCGAAAGACTAGGTGCGTACCGGTGCTGAGCAATTGGCGCGCCCCTTTCGATCATTAGCGGAATCAGACGGAAGGTTCCAAAATAATACAGCACGTCCGAGGGCGGCAAATTGGCAAGCGTCTCCACCACCTGGTCGCTTGAACCTTCGACCAATTGCGGCGGCCACTTCATCGCCACTCTTAACCCAGAAGCTGCAAAAGCAATTCCCAGAACTATCAAGCAGCCCAGCGCTAATCGGCGGTGTCGGTCATCGCGTGGCACGAGCAACGTATCGACCACCGCTCCAGCTAGAACCCCTACGACCCCCAAAATCCAAAAAAGATGACGTGAGCTAACCGCAGGATATTTGCCAATTGCGGCCAACACTAAAAAGGCCAAAACGATAGTTGCGATGAACAGCAACAAACTGACAAGTTTTGAACGTCGAGTGTCACCACAAATAATAAGTGCGGCACCAGAACTTCCCAAAAGTACCAACACAATCAATACCCCTCGTGTTTGCAACAAGAGCATGGTGGCTTCACCGAACCGCTTCAGGGCATCAAAACCCAGAGCCCCATATGCGTCGGGAAATCCGGTTAATTGAATTTTTGTCGCGTAACCGATTTGCAAGTAATACGCGATGGCAACACCGCAGAAGAGCGCGGCCAAAGCGACCTCCTTCCACTCTAGCTGTCCCCGTTTCAGACGTGAGAGCAGAAAAAAAGCTACCACCAGACACCCTGCGACAATTGTAGATAGACCCAAAAACAACCCAACGAACAAAACCGCCATGTCCCGTAAACCAAAGGGTGCGTCACGATTTTTGCAGTAGATCCAGGCAGCAAATATGGCGAAACCAGCCGCATCGAATGCGTAGAACTTCAACATCGAGCCATTGATCAGGAAAGATGGCTGCGACAATAGCACAAATAGACCTGCAGCAATTGGAATAGGGCGCCTGTCGAAAGCGAAGGCCATAGCAATAGTGATGATGCCAAGCGTCGAAAGGATCACGATCCATCGAGCCGTTTGAATTGTTAGGTGTGAAATCGAGTGCAAAAACAGATTGAAAACGGGCGGGCCGGCTTGTTGGGCCTGCGGCAATGGGCCAAAGGCTTGCGCCAGGTTGTCCAAAGGAAAGTTTAGAAGTTGAGAAACTTCATCAATCCAAATACTGCGATCTGTCCAAAAAAAAAGCTGCACGCCCCCGAAAGCTATAACTAGGACTAATATCGCAATGCCAAACGGGCTGTCCGAGCGGGCAATATCCTTTGGCATCGAATTCTCTCTGAAATCGTTTGATTATCTTTGATTTAATCGGAAAAGCGTTGTGGACTCAAGTTGGGCTTTCTGTTCAATCTCGACAGAGTGAACACGCTGAAATCCCCACAGTTTAAGGCGATGCTCTCTGCGCTCTACCCAAGGTTGCCGACAAATAGCTCTGTTGGCCCTTTCGAGTTGTTTCGCCTACCAAATCACTGCTGTCAGCCAATCAGAAATGAGGTCTCGCCTGAAGGTCTGACCTTGATGGGAAATTGCCACGAGTCCGTAATTTTGCGCATGTCCACTAGCTTTTTTTTTCGTTTTAGCTAGCGATAGTATCGGTCATTGGAGAACGCCATGCTGCTTTTCAGGCTTTGCCTTGTCGTCGTTATTTTATCAGTGCTCCTGGATTACGCAGTTAACCTGTCCGACACACGCTGGAGCTGGGACATCAACCATATGATGTATTTCGGCCAACGGCTTCTTGAAAATGACCTTCATTGGACGGTTGAATTTGATGACAAGCTGCCAGTTAACCAATTCCTCTTCGTAATCCCAGCCGCATTCGACAGCGTTCTGGCGTGGCAAATCCTTTCCATCTTTGCAATGCTGGGTGGCGCGATTGCGACAGCGTTTGTCACTCGGCAGGTTCTTGTCTCCGGACTGGATCTGCCGGATCGGGTTACAACGATGTGTGCGCAAACGTCAGCAGTCGCAAGCTTAGCGGGTTTTGCGTTCCTTCCCGGCGGGATTTACCACATCAATCCCTTGGCAAGCGCCTCGGCAATTGGTGCAATAGCCTTGCTTTTGGCTGCGGTTGCGCCCATCCGATTTGGAAAAAACCCGTCTATTTGGCTTTTCGCTTTTTCAGCTCTGCTTGCAAGCCTTGCCATCGGGATACGCCCCTATTTTTTGCTGTGTCTCTGTTGTGCAGCATTCTGGTTGACTTTGCGCCTCGTACCAACAGGGCTTAGTCTGCTAAAGGCCGTTTATGTCGCTACAATCTGGATTGCTGCCGTCGGTTTGGCCGGAGCGCTGACGAACGTCATGCCCTACGTTCTCACCGGCAACTTACAGGCCTTTCTGGATGGATTGCAGTTGCTACGACAAGACCTGATCCTCCAACCATTGACGAGCAATTTGAAAGAGCAACACAGCTGGTTCACCGATCGCATTCTTCCTGTTTTTCCCTTCCTCGCACTGGCTTCGGTCTCCACTGCGATCGCAGCTGTTATACATTTGGTCCAAGGTCGAAAGGCGCGACTATCAGACCAAACAAGGGGTCTTTGGACAGATATTTTAGTGATAACCTTAATATTGCCCGGCCTGATCGAGGTAACGATACTCTACAAGCATTTTTGGTCACACTACCTGCAACTGTTTGTACCATTTTTTGCTATCGGAACAGGGTTCTTCGCCGCACTCTTGTGGCGTGGGCCGTTGCAAGCCAGAACGGGAAGCGAAGTGTTAAAGTTGGCACTGGTCTTTTTGATAGTGCTGCCACTATGGCGGATTTCGCTGGAGCATGTCCGTTGGTTTTCATCCCGGGACGATACAACTGAGGAGATCGATCTGCTGTCCAACCAGATCGCGCAGGTTCAAGAGACACTGCCCAGTGGGTCACGCGATTTTCTGGCGCCGAATCTGATGTATGAACATTGGCGGTTGCGCGAACCACGCCATGGTTTTCCACATGCCGCCAATACCGATTTTATCGTTGGTAAGAACTGGTGGGTCGATCTAGAGATTCCAGCAGGATACGACCTGCCAAAAAACTACAATGAGTACTGCAACCAAATCGACCGCCAAGGTCCCAGCATCATCGTACTTAAAATCCAAGACCAGCTTGCAGACTGTCTCAGACAAAGCGCAGTGTATTCGGCCTTAGAACCGGCGAACGTGACTTCGGATGACGTCTTGTTTTTTTTACGCAGAAACGGAAGTTGAACCTTTGAAGCGTGTAAATGCAGACGGATTAAAGAAGGGTTTCATACGCGCAACGATCCCAATGCCCAAGGTGAGTTGGATTCCTAGTCCTCTTTTTCACACACTGGGCTTGGCTTATGATGTTTACCCTTACTCAGGCGTAGTTAACTTTTGATACAGGCCATTACTTTGCAGAGATATATTTACTCCATTCCGATGCTTTTGATTTGGGGATTCACACTCTTCATCGCCTGGACTGCCTATCAGGACTTTCTGCTTGGCGGCAATTCCTGGAAACAGGGTGATTGGCTTATCAACAGTACAGAAATCACTATCCGCCGGGGGATGATGGGCTCGATGCTGCTTAAGGTAGCACAGGGTTTGTCGATTGATGTCCTGCTATTGGTTGTCGTAGTGCAGATCGGCTTGCTGCTTGCAAACGTGGGACTAATTACTGTTGCGCTTAAGCGAAAATGCAGTCCTTCAACCCTTTGGCTTTTGATCCTGTCCCCGGGCTTTTTTATCGGTTTTTGGGCACTGGACAGTCAAGGTGGTTTGCGGAAGGAATTGATTTCCTTTTTTGCCTTTGCATTGATGCTGTTTGCCGCCAGTCAACATACTCCGAACAAGTTGTTGATCTATTTTTCGGCTGTCGTCTTCGGGTTCGCAACTATTAGCCACGAGGGAAACCTTTTCTTTGCGCCCTTCTTTGCGTTCTGCTTTTGGCTGGCTCGATCTAAACTGGTGATCTCGCGGTTGGACTTCGTCGCCTTGTTGGGAATTATCGGCAGTGCTTGCCTGATCGCCGTGCTAATTGCGTTCGCATTTGGAGAGTTGACTGACTATATGGCCGTATGTCAGCCCATACTGAACGCGGGTGTTTCGGCGGAAATGTGTGAAGGCGCAATCAAGGCGCTTGAGATTCCCCTGAGCGAATACATGACGGCAACCTTTTGGGTTTTGTTTTCATCGAATGTCTTTTCCTTTGCGCTTTTGTATGCGTTGACTGCAGTCTCGATTTTGGTCACCGGATCCTACCTAATAGGCGGGCGCATTTTTGTGCGTGCCTACATTGCGTCGGCATTCCTTTTTCTGCCGCTTTACGTTGTTGCCCTAGATTGGGGCCGATGGGTCAGTTGGCATACAACCGCTGTTGTTTTCACTTTGCTAATTGCGATCAGCTTTGGTGTACAAAAACGAGCAAATACTCAAGAAATGCCAATACGGATGTTCTCGGTTCTTTTGGTTTTCAATGTAGTTTGGGGATTTTCGCACTTCGTGGACGTTATTTGGGGCGGTATTGCCTGGAAAACACTCAAAAGCACATTCATTCTACTGGGTCTTGACCATATTGCACTACCGGCCACTTAACCCGCGAGCGAAGGACCGAAGCGACTTCCAATCAGGGTGAAGCCCACACCTCCTTCGTTTCGGTGCGAATAGGCCTTAGTACGACCCTGGCTGCCTTAGTCGCGACAATGAAACGATGTACTGAACCAAGACCCACCAGCAACTAAGCAATCCAGCCAGATACGCCTCCGTTGCGCTTAAACTTGAGATTTCAAACGACGGAGCGGGGAACTTTCTGCGAATGGATCATCGGCAGACAACGAAGCAACGACCAAACAAATGGTAGATCGCGCCAGGTCGACGGCCCATTGATCACGTGGGTAGCACTAAAGTTTTCGACGCTACCCAACCTGGAAACAAACCGGCAATGAGTCCGGCCAGCATAACCAAAAGCCACGCGCCTGAGATACCCTTTTGCACGATGGCAAGCAGGACAACTCGGCCAAGCATGGCTTTTGTAGGCAGTACGGCCTCTTAAGACATCCGCAGATTACGTGCGGAACTCAGATCATAGGTCCCACACCTCAACCACGACAGTCGCCTCAGACAGCTGACCAGACGAGTCCGCTACCCAGTACTCAAATGTGTCGGTACCCTCGAAGTTGATGTTCGGTTGGTACAGCAACTGCCCATCTTCTTGAACGTATACATCGCCATTCTCAGGATCGGTGAAACCACTTACGTTGAGTTCAACGCTTTCCGCATCTGAATCATTGGCAAGCACGTCAATCAGAATGCCCTGATTCATTCCAGTTGAGAAATTGTCGTCCACTGCATCCGGAGCCGAACCTCCCAGATCAAGCATGCCGTTAAACCGGGCACCGTTCGCGTAGTTGTTGATCATCCAGTTGTTCGCCAGTTCAGCGTCTGTCATCTCAAGCGTGACAACATGAGTGATCTTCATGACTTCGCCGGTTGCTCTGTCGGTGATAAAGTCGTCGATCAAAAGCACGTTCCGACCGTCTTCTGTCCTGTAGTATCCGTTTTCGGAGATCAGGTAGATGATGTGCTCATAAAACTCGATCTGAAGCGGCTCTTGCTCAAACGCCCGGTCTCGGGTCCCAATCGAGTCGGTTCTGACACCATCAAAGCTGAAGTTTTCGCCCAATGCGATGCTAAGACCACCGTCATGAACAAATTCCAGCCTGCCAGGAGTCAAATCATCCGACGTCAGTATCTGGTGAGCAGCGGGGTTGTAGCCAAGGATATCTGTGCCGTTATTGATCGATTCAAAATCAATCAGGATATTTGCAACATCGCTATCCGGGAATGAAGCTGTGAAATCCGACCGGAAGTCAACGGCCGCATCAAAACCTTCTACGCGCAGCCCATTTAGAACCATGTCGTAGATGTTTGTTCCGAAGTCTATCCCGTAGTTATTGACGTCGCCCAGGCGCTCTCTTGCGTTGATGAGATCGAAGTCAATGAACGTATAGTGTGAGGTGTAGCTCAGGTTTGCGCCGGTGGAAGTTTCCCAGTTCAAGAAACCGTCAAAAACAGTGCGAAGATCGTGCTGCGTCTGCCAAGGGAAATCCTTGATGACGATGATCCCTGTATTGGTGCCAAAAGCCTCGTTGTCACGAAACCCCTGAATAGGCGCCAGGTTGTTTAGAATGGTGTCCCGGCCATACCCTATCTCAGGGTGATCCAAGTTATCGACTGAAGGATCGGCCTTGTTGTTGCGCATCATCCAGACGAAACCATTGTTGGTATTCGCTGCGACGTTTTCCGCTGCCTCAACCAAACGGCCTGCGAAGAAGAACCCGTCGCCAGTATGGCCTATATCTTGACTCGAGACGCGTGCTCCGTCCTTGACTTCCCAATCGCCCCAGTTCGTACCTTGGGCATTGATCGCCATATTTCTGAACCAGGAGCCTGTCTCGTCACCGGCTTCAGCTACAAATGCAGCCCCGAAAACGTCAAAGGCGACATTCTCTGCGAAGTTAGCATTGCTGGAATGGTGGACAAATCCCCAGCCAGGCGAACCATCGACGGTATTTCCAACAGCAATCGCCGGATTGTCCTGATCAGAAGTGCCCGTCAAGTGGAAATGGAATGAATAGCGACCTTGGATGTTACTGTCCGGTTCCACAACCCCCAAATCAGCAGTGCTAAGTGCGGCGGGTGTGGATTTGTCGGTCCGTCCCAGGTCTTCGAATGCTGCGTAGCGGACGTCGACGTCGTCATTGTGCATGAACATTACGTGTCCGCGGTGATGAGTTTGGGTGGCATCCCCATCCTCACTCGAGAACGTAATGTTTCTGGACATGTTCGCGACGTAGGCAAACAAATCGTCACGCGGTGTATCGTGATCATGCTCCAGTGGAGGTTCAAAGGTGATCTGATTGCCGTTGATGGCGGTGATCGTGATCTCTTCGTCTTGGCTTTCGATGTAGCCAAGAGCTGTACCAGTATGCCCAGTTTGGTGCGTTCCTGTCAGAACCAGATTGTCACCGACTTGCCATCCATCGGGGATTTCGGAAAGCGACAGTGTGTTTTCCCCACGCATCGGGGCTTCCGACACGGTCAAGAACGCTTGCTTTTCTGCACCGTGAATTTCGACTTGACCGTGCGAGATCACACCGCGCGACAGCAAAGTCGGATCCCAACTGACGTCAATGTCGCCGTTGTTGGCAATGACAATTTCGGCATTCACATTGGCCGCAATCGGATTGTCTTCTGTTCCAATTTCAAGTCGGCCGGATGTGTCGACAACCATCGTGTCAACGACCATGCGCGTGTTAATGTTGGTCGCGAAGGACAATTCACCATCAACACGAACTGTGAACAGTGATGCATCGCTCACACCATTGTAGGTGACTGCGATGTTCTTCGGAATCAAGACGTTAGCACCTTCGTCCGGAATGCGCCCTTCATACCAGGTGTTGGGGTCAAACCAATCGCCATCTGATACGGCCACATGGGTGGCGTCAGAGCGATCAACAAGATCCAGCAGCGCACCATGCTCCGTGGACATAGTCATATTGTCGCCATGCGCGTGCGCATTGGGCTCGGCCATTACCGCCGCAACAAACGCGTCATGTTCGGAAGGGTCAGTTGGCTCTGGGATCGTGCCAGGAAGGTTCTCACCACCATGATCCACTTCGTCGCTGTCGGCATGATCATCGTGGCCCGTATGGCCATCATCAGTCCCGCCATGATCGCCGTGATCAACCACATCATCGGTGGTATCCGAACCATCCGTTCCATGATCTCCGCCGTCGTGGACCATGTCGCCATCATCGGTCCCGCCATGATCGCCCTGATCAACCATGTCATCGGTGGTATCCGAACCATCCGTTCCATGATCTCCGCCGTCGTGGACCATGTCGCCACCGTCGGCCCCGCCCTGATCACCGTTATCAACCACGTCGTCGGTGGTATCCGATCCATCCGTTCCATGATCTCCACCGTCGTGGACCATGTCGCCATCATCGGTCCCGCCCTGATCTCCCTGATCAACAGCGTCGTCGGTGGTATCGGATCCATCCGTACCGTCGTGACCATCATGTACTGTATCGCCGTCCGGCACCGAATGACCGAGGCTATCGCCTGAAATGACTTCTCTTGCCCCGTTCGTGTCAGGACCACCCCACTCCAGCCTAAGGACCTGGTCGCCCCAAATCTCAAAATAGCGGACTTCGAGGTCGTGCTCGCCAGCTTCCAAATCGACCACGACCGGAATGGTCACAGCTCCATGTGGGCCATCATTGTCGATAATGCGCTCACCGTTCAGGTAGACTGCGGACCCATCATCGGATGTCAGGTAAATCGTGTATGAACCGGCCGTTTCAACATTGAGTGTACCTCTGTAACGGGCCGCGAATTCATCCTGTGCGCCATTTTCCCAGAACGGGTTATTTGAGTTCTCGAAATTCAACTCCGAGACAGTGCTTGTCAGATCGGGCGTTGCGTCAAAATCAATTTCAGCAAGGCTCCAAGCCGCTGTCGGCAAAACAAAATACTGAGCAACCAGACCACGGTTCTGTGATGTTTGGTCGTCATTGCTGTCATGCCCGCCGTCGTGACCCATATCGCCACCGTCGGTGTCAACTTGATCACCTTGGCCCGCGTCACCATCATCGGTCCCGCCCTGATCTACCTGATCAACAGCGTCGTCGGTGGTATCGGAACCATCCGTACCATCATTTCCGCCGTCTTGGCCCGTGTCGCCACCGTCAGTGTCAACATGATCACCATGGCCCGCATCGCCATCATCGGTCCCGCCCTGATCTACCTGATCAACAGCGTCGTCGGTGGTATCGGATCCATCCGTACCGTCATGACCATCATGTACGGTATCGCCGTCCGGCAACGAATGACCAAGGCTATCGCCGGAAATGACTTCGGTCACACCGTTCGTGTCAGGACCACTCCACTCCAGCCTCAGGACCTGGTCGCCCCAAATCTCAAAATAGCGGACTTCGAGGTCGTGCTCACCAGCTTCCAAATCGACTACGACCGGAATGGTCACAGCTCCATGAGGGCCATCATTGTCGATAATGCGCTCACCGTTCAGGTAGACTGCGGACCCATCATCGGATGTCAGGTAAATCGTGTATGAACCGGCCGTTTCAACATTGAGTGTACCTCTGTAACGGGCCGCGAATTCATCCTGTGCGCCATTTTCCCAGAACGGGTTATTTGAGTTCTCGAAATTCAACTCCGAGACAGTGCTTGTCAGATCGGGCGTTGCGTCAAAATCAATTTCAGCAAGGCTCCAAGCCGCTGTCGGCAAAACAAAATACTGAGCAACCAGACCACGGTTCTGTGATGTTTGGTCGTCATTGCTGTCATGCCCGCCGTCGTGACCCATATCGCCACCGTCGGTGTCAACTTGATCACCTTGGCCCGCATCGCCATCATCTGTCCCGCCCTGATCTACCTGATCAACAGCGTCGTCGGTGGTATCGGAACCATCCGTACCATCATTTCCGCCGTCTTGGCCCGTGTCGCCACCGTCAGTGTCAACATGATCACCATGGCCCGCATCGCCATCATCGGTCCCGCCCTGATCTACCTGATCAACAGCGTCGTCGGTGGTACCGGAACCATCTGTACCATCATTTCCACCGTCTTGGCCCGTATCGCCACCGTCAGCGTCAACATGATCACCATGGCCCGCATCGCCATCATCGGTCCCGCCCTGATCTACCTGATCAACAGCGTCGTCGGTCGTATCCGATCCATCCGTGCCGTCATCATCGGTAACGCTGCCTGGCAGCGAATGACTCAGGCTGTCTCCCGCTATCAGAGTTCTGCCACCCTGAGTATCCGGTCCGCTCCATTCCAAGACCAAGGTCTGTCGACCCTTGTTCTCGAAATACTGAAGCTCAAGATCATGCGAACCTGCAGTTAAGAACAGTGTCACCGGGATCATGACGTCGCCATGCAAGCCATCGTTGTCGATCACTTGTTCACCGTCGATAAACAGCGCGGAGCCGTCATCCGAGGTCAGATAAATTGTGTATTCCCCAGCTGTCTCGACATTCAATTGGCCCGTGACCTCGGCGGCAAATCTATTCCGCGCGCCACCGTCCCACCATGCATCCCGACCCCGTTCGAATGCGACTTCGGACAGGATCATCTCCGAAACCGGATCAGCGTTAAAGTCGATCTGCTCCAGACGCGAAGTACCGCCTTGGAGTTCGAAAAACTTGGCAACAAGTCCCAGACTCTCTGTCGCCTGCGGCGCAACATCTGCATCAGAAGAAGCTTCGTCAAATCCTTCCGTGGCTGTTTCTGCGGCATCAGAAATAGAGTAGTCCACGACGTTAGAACTGATCAGCTGCCTTTCGCCTCCGGTATCAAGACCCTCCCATTCCAACTTGAGCGTTTGTAAACCGCCGCTTTCGAAATAGCGGATCTCGATATCATGGGACCCAGCGTCGAGCATAATGTCGGTCTGAATCAGCCTGTCACCATGGTTTCCATCGTTGTCGATGACAAGCTGTCCATCAATGTACAAAGCCGAACCGTCATCAGACGTAAGGTAGAAGGTGTAGACGCCAGCCTGGCTTACGTTGAGGGCGCCCGAATACCTTGCTGCAAACGAGTCTTGGGGACCGCCATCCCAGAAGGCTTCAGTTGAGCGTTCAATATCCAGCTCCGAAACCACCTCAACCGCGTCAGGTGTTAGATCGAAGTTTACTTCCGAAATACTGGAAACCCATTGGGGTAACGTGTAGTACTCTGCGATAAAGCCCAAGCCTTCGGTCGGAATGCCGAAAATCCGAGTGTCGATGCTGCTCATTACGTTATCCTTGGTGCATTTGATGAAACCCTGGTGAGGCTCCAATCAATGTGGTGGTCGGTCAGGAGGTACAGGTCCAGAAGGGCGAAAGTGCGGCAGGAAGCTGGCACAAGATCATATCTGCGGCGAAACTGTGTCCATTTTGTAAACCGGGTGTCTCAAAGTTTGCCGTCGAATTATTATCCGAGGCTAAGTACTTCAGTTTAGGTGCCATCCCAGCCGCCTTTTCATTTTGTCCATTCCAAGCGTTTCCACGACCCGTAAGCCGCGAGAATCGAGTAACATTTGAAGTAACGAAAAAACTAGTTCACCATCCCTGAACAATGGCATACCCAGACCTCAAATTGCCCACAACCCGGAAATACTCAGAGCTATTCAAGCAAGCGAGACATTGCCGAGCGTGTCCAGATTTCCGCCGAGTTTCTAAGTGAAATCATGGTTTTTTTGCATTTTCGCCCCATTCCCGACCTCAATTCGCTCCAAATTTCATCGGTTTTTTAATGAAATTTCGTATACGCTCGAAAGTGAAGCACCCGGTAAGCGAGAAGATTGCTGATTTGGAACAATTTCCGACTGTTTTCGATCTAAAACCGGGGCTGGAGCAAGGTTAAAAGCAAAGGCACACAAGCGCACTGCTGTGATGTTCGTCTTTTTTGTTGTTCTCGCAAGGACGCAGCTAGCGATAGACAATTCCGCTTCGCTGAGCCATCAAAGGGTATTGGTTATTAAGTAGTGGAATAGTTTTTGTGAATTCCGAGACTGACATCGCTTCGCATCAATTGGCACAAGGGCCCGAGTTTCTGTCGCTGATAAGCCAGCCCACGAAGGCAGCGCTTTTTGCGAGCGTGAGTGACTGCTGGAATCGAGGGCGGGGCTTTACTCTGGCGACCTTAAACCTGGACCACATCGTTAAAATGCGTGAGATGCCCGATTTTCGTTCGGCCTATATTTCGCACAGCCACGTGGTAGCTGACGGAAACCCAATTGTGTATCTTTCGCGGCTTGCGGGGCGCCCAATCGAATTGATCCCCGGCTCAGACCTAATCGCGCCGCTGGCAAAGTTGGCTGCGCAACATGGCGTACCTGTCGCGCTTTTAGGGGCAACACAGTACACATTGGACCGGGCGGCGGATCAGCTGGAGAAAGACAATCCAGGGCTTTCCGTTGTTGCTAAAATCGCGCCGCCCTATGGGTTGGATACCAATGGGCCTGAGGTTGCCACCTACTTTGAGACCATCCAATCATCTGGAGCACGCCTTTGTTTCCTAGCGCTAGGCGCGCCGAAACAGGAAATTCTGGCGGCACGGGGTGCTCAAATTGTACCGTCCTGCGGATTCGTCTCAATTGGGGCAGGCCTGGATTTCATAGCAGGCAGTCAAACCCGCGCGCCGTCCTGGGTACGAAAGCTGTCGCTGGAATGGGTTTGGCGCATGGCCAACAACCCGAGGCGACTTGCGGGCAGATATGCTCGGTGTCTCGCGATTTTGCCCAAACTATTCTTCCAGGCTTTGCGCGTACGCTTGGCACGTTGATCACCGTATGAAACGGCGTTTCTAAGGCATTGACTGAATTTTCGGCGCTTGCGCAATTCCTGATCTGTGTATTCATCAGGTGCCGGATCCGGGAACAGCAGTCAGTAACCGTATTTATCCAATTTCTCGAGGTAACGGCATTTGTTTAGGACCACACCCAGCAGATTGCAGCGCCCAGCGATCTCGTCCTTGCACTTCTCCAGTTCATCAGCCGAAGTATCTTCGGCCGCGGCCACTAACAAAACGCAATCAATCTGATCGAGAAATGCATATGTGTCGTCGCAAGCGAGCATAGGGGAAGTGTCAAAAATCATGATATCTGGCTGATACCGCTCTTCAATCCGATCAATAACGTGAGCAACGTCTTTGTCCTGCAGCAGTTCGGCAGAGTTCGCTACCGAATCGCTGTTCAAAGCAAAAGCCAGCTTCCGATCGTAACAGACCATGTGGTCCTCGGGCTGGCTTTGGCCTTCCAAAGCGTTGGCAAAATTGCATTTGCTTGTACCCAGAAGTTTGTGAGCTGATGGACGTCGCAGGTCCAAATCGACCAGCATCGACCGGATATTTCTCTGGCGGGCGATACTGAACGCCAGATTTAGACTCAAAGTAGTCTTTCCGCAGGCGGACCCTGGTGAAGTGATCGCAACTCGACGCCAATTGTTACTAGCCATCTGATGCATCATACGTGTGCGCAAAACATCAAATGACGCAGAATCTGCGGACGCCTCGTAACCAGAGATTCGGGCCCGCTTCAATTGGCTGGGCTTCAGATCGTACTCAGGCAAGTCCGCCCACAGCTTATCAACGAGCGGGACAGCCGGATTCTCGGGCTGCAGAGCTTCCACAGTAGCGCCTGCAGGCTTCGGAGCAATTTCGTCGGAAGCCGACACACGCCGCGCTTCTCGGGCTTTTTGAATGGCAGACTGAATACGTTCCATAACCTTTGGATCCCGTTATCCCAGTTTCAACCGATCAAGCAAATCCGTCGCGCCTAGCTTTTCGGCTACTTTCTCGAGAACAAGATCAAGTGGTAGATAATATAGGTGAACTAAGTACAAAGCTGCAACCACTCCAACAATTGGGAGGCTCAGACCAGCTACAATCATGGCTCGCCGAACAGCAATCTCTCGTTTAGTCCATAAATACGGCACAGTCCCAAACACAGGCACATCAAAACGAGAAGAGATATCTGCCGGTCTGCGCACGGTTGAATTGAGAATCTCCAGCAAAACAAACAATCCTCCCGCGATTGCGAATCCAGCTGCAATACCCATCGCTACAATCTTTTTTCGGCTGGGTTCTGCGGGAATTGTCGGTACTACGGCATGCTCTGCTACAGTGATGCGCTGACCACGAGACTGGGTTTCGATTTGATCGCCTGTACGGGCTTCGGCAAGGCTGGCGGTCGCCTGAGTGTATTGCAAACGCAGATTGTCATAATCCCGTTCGAGAGTACCCAGAGCAATTGCATTAGTTGGAGTCGCCTCGATGGACCGCGCCAGTGATTCCAACTCTGCATCGACGTCCGCCTTTTGAGTCTCAATAAAATCGATCTGCCCATCAATGTCCGAGACCTGCAGATCAAATGGTGTGAAGTTCGGCGCTGTCTCGGTGCCAAGACCCAACTGGATATTGGCTGCCTCCAATGCCGCTATCTGACCATCCAACGACCGAATGCGCGGGTGATCAGATGAATAGATAACCAGAGCCGAAGCACGTTCGTCCTGTAATTGCCTTAGGCGGCGCTGTTCCGGTGTCAGGCTCTCTCCGGCCAAATCTGAACGCCCAGTCCTTTCGTAGACCTCAACAAGCCGAGCACGGCGGTCGCGTAGACCCGACAATTCGCGATCCAGCTGAAGCATCCGCTCCTGCAACGAAGACTGACGCTCACGGCTGTAGTTCAGACTTTCTGGCAATGCGTCTTGATGGGCTTCCTTAAACTCAAGGATCTTGCGACCCTGCTCTGCCATCTCACCATCCAGTCGCGCCACCTCCTGAACAAAGAATTCCAGTGTCTGCGCCGCGACACCTGTGCGCATCGCAACGTTTTCCCTGAGTATCTGCGCCACCAATTCATTGGTAACCATAGCTGAGACTTCAGCATCGGCCGATGCAAACGACACCGTCACGAACGCCGCCTGGTTCAGAGTATTATAAGGTATTTCAAGCTCAATTCGCTCTTGCATATCCCAGACTATCTCATCTGGAGTCAGTTCCGGCTGGCCATCATGCAGCGCAAAACGGCTCGACAAGTCTAGCAAATTGGATCGCGCCAGAACCCGCTGCTGGATGACTTGGAGAATTTCCACGACACTCGCCTGTACGGTGGTCGACGCAAGATCGCCCGGAATTTGAGCAGATTCTACGACCAGTCGCGACTGCGCCTTGTAGACGGGTGGCAGCGTAAACGCTGCATAGACCGCACCAAGCGTACAAAACGCAATAATGGGAACGATGAAATAGAGCCGGCGCCAAACCAAAGAAAGGTAGAATTGGATGTCCCTGATCATGAACTTGAACCACCGCTATCTGAATGCAAGCTCGCGGCAAAAAAGGCGCCATCTTCAAGAACCATTTCGACCGTTTTCCGCACGACGCGCTGACGACCGCGGGTAGAGGCATACACCATCGACAAGTCGCAAAGCTGATTGACCAAACGCGGTACTCCCTGTGTCGCCTCGTAAATCAGGTCCGTCGCGGCGGGGCTGAAAAAGTTGCGCTCGGCCCCAGCAACACTAAGCCTGTGTGCTACATATTTTCGTACCGTTTTCCTATCCATCGCCTTCAAATGAAAACTGGAGGCAACACGCTGCGCGAACTGACGCAACTCGGGACGGCGGACGATCTCCTGCAATTCGGGCTGACCAACCAACACCAATTGCAGTAGCTCGTCTTTATTCGCATTGATGTTGGTGAACATCCGGAGCTCTTCCAGCGATTCCGGCGTTAAGTTCTGCGCCTCATCAAATATCAGGATCACGCGGTGACCTTGAGCGTATTCCTCGATTAGATGAGACTGGAACATGGCAAACAGATCAACATATGTGGCCTCTGGAGGGGCCGGTTGATCAAGCGCCATCAATACCCAGCGCAACAATTCGCCACGGTCTCCATGCGCATTTGAGATCAGACCAATCTTTACGTCATTGCCCACACTTTTCAGGAGATGGTACAACAATGTTGTCTTGCCGGCTCCAACGTCACCTGTAATCAATGTTATCGGAGCGCGTGTCAGGATACCGTATTCGAGCATCGTGTAGGCCTGCAGATGCGCTTGCGACCAGAAAATGAAGTCCGGGTCCGGCAGCAACGAGAAGGGTCGCTCGTTTAACCCGAAATGAGCGGTGTAGATATCAAGCGAGCTTTCGCTGCCGCCTGGTGTATCGTTGGAATGAATATTCAAATCCTCGTACTCATATTAATCGCAATGCCACCTTCGGACACTCGGGTATCCTAATCCTGACAAGGGATTTCAGTCTTGTCATCGCAGTATACCAAACTACCCTGTTCACGTTTAGGGCATTTCGTAGCAACCGCATGTGACCTAGGCCACAATTTAAGGTGCTTCCGGGACAACGCAATCAATTATCTTACACCCGTTATGGGGTATGGCCTGTCGGAAACCCGGTTCTCCAGCAAACTTGGTGATATTTCTATGCTTCTCAGCATATCGCAAGCTGAGCTGAAGCACGGTGGACGTTCAACCCATTGTTTTCATTCTCATTGAGACTTGGATGTGTTTTGAAGCCACCGCCAAACGCGATAGTTTCAGCCGTGTTTTGACCACGATGATCACGCGCCAAAGAGGCAAAATGAGACGTTGATGCGGCTGAAACAGACGCCTCGCCAACTACGGAAGGCATGTAGAAAAACCTAGCAACTCTACAATCGGAAAATGCGAAATGGAAACAATCGTCCCTTTTTGTGGTGATTATTAAAGGGTCAAATGGTACGGATCAGACTACATAAAGCGCAAATAAAAGCTGCATTTTACTTGTACTTAACTAGATTCGCAAACTCCGAGACCGGTCCGTTCGGCAATCCCGCATCATGCTGGACTGTTTCTCTTTGACAGAAGCCGAAGCGGAGCGTACTCCAAATATGAGGTTGCTCAAGTGATTGAAGGGCGCCGTGTGCAGTACCCGTTGGCCTGCCAGCAGACCGGCTCTAGACCGCTGGGTGCTGATATATTTTGTGACGCCGCGGCTCGCCCGCGGGATTAGTAACGAGTAAGAAGCCGATTGGAGAATATCTGACCATGGCGCCACGATCAGATATTGGTATTTTGGGACAGTCCGGGTTTGTTGGGTCTACCCTTGCGCGTGCACTCCCTGATGCAAGCGGATTCAACTCACGCACCGTGAAGCACGCCGAGGATCAGCGATTTGAAACGCTCTACTGTGCTGCAGCACCCGGCTCGATGTTTGAAGCCAATAAGTATCCGGATCGCGACGCTGAACGCATCGACGCTCTGATCGCCTCGCTTTCGCGTATGCAGGCGAGCAGATTTGTATTGATTTCGACCATCGCCGTACTCGACCGCTTCGATGGAGGGTATAACGAAACCGCTTCGAGTTTTCAGGAAACCGTTGCTTATGGCGTCAATCGGAGAAGGCTGGAACAAGCCTGTCAGGCTCATTTCCCTCGGTGTTTGATCGTTCGCCTACCCGCTCTGTTTGGGCCCGGTTTGATGAAAAACTTCATCTTCGATTTGATAAACCCCATGCCAACAATGCTGAATACCACCGGTTATGAAAAGCTTGCAAACCAACTTCCAGCTTCTTTGGTTCCGGCCTTGGACAGTATCTACTCGATCAGTGATGCGCTCGGGATGTATGTGATCGAGCGCGCGGCGCTGGCAAAACTGCCGGAACGAGCAGCGCTGACTGCCGAGGCAGATAATCTCGGAATTAACGCGGTAATGTTCCACAATCGCGAGACAACCTATCAATTCTATGAAATGGATCGTTTGAAAGGGGACATTGATCTCGCATTGGATGCCGGGCTGGACGTTTTACATCTTGCACCAGAACCAATCAAAGCATCCGATGTTTATCGCTCTCTTCTGGAGAACGAAATGCCTGAAACAGCCGGAAAGCTTCACAAAGAGGATATGCGCACCCAACACGCAGAGCTTTTTGGCCAAAACGGCCACTACAATCGCGGCGCGGATGATGTTTTGGCCGCCCTCACCGCGTTTTTCAATGCCTCTGTAGAAGTCTAGGTCATGGAGTATGCCGTTTCGAATATCGCATGGTCCGCAAGTGATCGCCTCAAAGCATATGCCAGACTTCAGGCAGCAGGGATCACTGGGCTTGAAATCGCCCCGGGCCTGTTATTCAGCATGGCTGATGATCCTTTTGACCCAACCGAGGCGGAGATCGCATTAGTCCAGAATGAGCTGGATCGTTTTGGGTTGTCACTGGTTTCGATGCAATCGCTGCTGTTCGGAGTCGAAGGGGCTGAACTGTTCGGTGACGCCCATGGGAGAGCTGCTTTTGAACAGGGATTGATGCGTGCCATAAAGTTGGCAGGCCGGCTTGGAATCCCAAATCTTGTCTTGGGATCGCCAAAGCAGCGACAGCGACCGTCGGAAATGGAGCCAAACGCAGCAATCGACAAAGCCATCGAAATCCTGACACCGCTGGCCGATGCTGCTGCTGTTGCCGGCACGAAAATCGCGATGGAGTGCAACCCAGCGGAATATGGCACCAATTTTCTAACAACGCCTGATGAAACGCTTGCTTTCGTGAAACGTGCTAATCATGCTGCGATTATGCTTAATTTCGATGTTGGTGCGACGCTGCTAACTGACACATTTGATCAGGTGATGGATCAGTTGATCGCGGCGGGTCCAGTTCTAAACCATGTCCATATCAGTGAGCCGTTTTTGTCACCTGCGCCAGCAAACCCGCAGGACGCCGCGAAGGTGTTGCAAACTCTGGAAACGCTAGAATATCAGCACGCTGTATCAATTGAGATGCGCCAACCGCAAGATGGTCTGACGGGTTTAGACACGGCGCTGGAAAATTTGCTCGAGGCGCGTCGCCTAGCCGGAGAGGCCCGATGAGCGGTCCAACACTGCGCGATGACATTCTTGTATCTGTGTGTTTCACAGACGCACACGCCCCTGACGCCGCAGTCCCGCGGATCGCTGCAACTGCAGATCTGTTGAAAAAGCACTACCGTTACTGGGAGATTCTTGTCGTCAACGAAACCGATTACGATGCTGCTTTGGAAGAAGCACTCGTTGCCGTACCGAACGTACGATATCTTTCGGTTGTGCGCGGGCTGGACAACAGCCAGCGCCGCGTGATTGCAGCTTCTGAAGCGATTGGAGACTTTGTGGTCATTACTTCGGTAAATGAAGTCACAAGCTTCGATATTCCCGCAATGATTGATGACGCACAGGATCGCAATGCCGTGATCCTTGGACAACGCAAAGCCACTTTTTTGGCCGAGCCATTTATTGCCCTTCTTGGCCGCGCCAGCGGGTTTCACGCCAGCACTCGTGATATGCAGACCACTGCGATCCCGCGTACCGTTCTTAATCGGCTGCTGAACGATGCGAACCCGGTTCTTGCCTTGCGATTTCCGCCACGGGACAATTCTCTGACGGTGCTGAGGCGAACACCTGATGTCAAAGGCGCATCAAAAGTGCATGAGCCTACCTGGTCAGGACGCATGGCCAGCCGGTCCGATCTGATGTTGCGAATGGTGACTGAAGCGGGACCATCACTGCTCAGCGCAGTGGCCTTGTTCTCAGCATTCATGTTTGTCAGTGCAGTATTCTTTGCAGTCTATGTGGTGATTATCTATCTGACCAAAACCGATATTGCGGAAGGCTGGACCACCCTTTCGCTATCAATCTCAGGGATGCTCGCCTTTTTGGGTGCCGCGTTGTTTGCGATTTGTGTCACCCTGCGCAAAGCGATGGAAATCATGCGCGGCCGAACAATCGACTATCTGGTGGCTGAGCGAAGCTCCGTTGATCTGTTTGAAAGCGTGTCAAACGCGCTGAATGTCGACACGGATGGCACCGAAAGCTTGGAAGATCGGCGAGACGTCACGCCAGACTCGAAACTGGTCCATAAGCAGACGGCTGGAGGTGCACCGTGACATCTCCGCGACGCGTTAAGTACCTGGTGATCGGTGGTGGATTCTATGGCTGTTGCTTGGCTCTATTCTTACGCTCTACAACACAGGATGTGACCTTGGTAGAGGCAAGCGCGGAGATTATGACTCGCGCATCACGGGTCAATCAGGCGCGCTTGCATTCCGGATTCCACTACCCGCGCTCAATGCTAACCGCACTAAAATCGCGTAAGCTGTGCCAGCGCTTTGCAACAGATTTTCCCGACGCAATCGTATCGGACTTCCAGATGCTCTATGCGGTGGCGCGTCAGCGGTCCAAAGTATCTGCCAATCGATTTCGCAAGATGTTTGAAAACATGAAGGCTCCAATCGCGTTGGCGTCGCGTCAAGAAGCTGCAATGTTCGACGACGACCGGATCGAGGCGGTGTTTCGCGCAGACGAGTTCGCGTTTGACTATTCCGTTTTGGCAAATCAACTGATGGCGCAAATTGATGCTTTCAACCTCGATCTGAGATTAGGAACCGAGGTGGTATCGATCGATGACAACCCCGATGCCGAGGCCGCGATCGTTCACCTTTCAGACGGCAGTGAAGTCCTTGCTGATCATGTCTTTAACGTCACCTATGCGCAGATCAACCATGTTTTAAGGGACTCCGGGTTGCCGCTGGCAAGACTCAAACATGAGATGACCGAGCTCGCTCTCGTTGATCCGCCGGACGAAATGCAGAATTATGCCGTCACGGTGATGGATGGACCGTTTTTTTCCCTAATGCCCTACCCGGCAGCGGGCAAATACTCGTTGACGCACGTTCGCTATACCCCGCACGTAAGCTGGACGGATCAAGCTACTTCGGTTTCACCGTATAAAGCATTCGACCAAATTGAACTCGAAAGCCGCCTCAGACACATGGTTTTGGACGCCGCGCGTTATTTGCCATGCGTTGGTCAAATTACGAGTGGCGAGTCAATCTACGACGTCAAAACCGTGCTTGTGAAGAATGAAGTCGATGACGGGCGCCCTATTCTGGTGCACGAAGAGCCCCGAGGTGGACGGGTCACATCCGTTCTGGGCGGCAAGATCGACAATATATATGACCTGTTTTCCCATTTAAGGGCGCGGCATGAGGCCTTAAAATATGCCGATTTCAGATACATCCTTAGGGGCGCCGACAGACATGTCACAGCGTCGGTATGACTTCTTACGATACGGCGCCACTGTGGCGCTCGGCTTGGTCGTCGATCTGACCGCCGCGCGAAGCGCACTGGCGTTTGGCATACCACTTGAACTGTCTGCCATATTTGGTGTTGCCTGTGGTGCACTCTTCAATTTTGTCGCGCTCGATCTTTGGGCTTTTGCAGGTCAAAAAGCCAAAGGTGCTGGATCGCGTCAACTACGTTATCTTGGGGCTCTTGTTATCACAATGGCAGTTCGGGTGGCCGCTGTTTGGAGCCTTGCTGCCATTCTTCCTGCACAAACTGCGCCTATGATCATACTGTGTCTGGCCGTCGGCGTGTCGTTCACCATCAATTTCTTACTTTCAAAACACTGGGTTTTTCAGCGCAGCGACCAGCCACAATCAACATCTGGAGAATGATTGGATGCACTCCGATACAAATACCGAGGCGCACGAAGACATGCATTCATTTCCCTCCTGTGATGACACAAATTGGCAGGTTCCAGAATTTGATGTTTTGGACTTAGGTTCGAAGCAGCACAAATTCGTCCTCGTGATACCTGTCTTGAATGAGGGGCAGCGGATTCAAGGTCAGTTACGCAACCTCGCCGCTCTGAACCACCCGATTGATATTATTATTGCCGATGGAGGCTCGACCGATGGCTCTTTAGAAGCCGATTTTCTAAGAGAGGTCGGCGTTCGTGCGCGTCTGACGAAAACAGGACCCGGAAAGCTCAGCGCGCAACTTCGAATGGCTTACGCCTGGGCATTGCGGCAAGGGTATGAAGGCATAGTCACTGTTGATGGCAACGGGAAGGATGGGATGGAGGCCATACCTCTGTTTTTGGAAAAATTGTCCAACGGTTACGACTACGTACAGGGCTCACGCTATCACACGGATGGTGCTCACGAAAACACACCGCTTGAGCGCACTATGGCCAACCGGATGATTCACGCGCCAGTTCTCAGCCTCGCGTCGGGCACAAAGCTGACTGATACTACAAACGGCTATCGCGGCTATTCCGCTCGATTTCTGATGAACCCTGCCGTGCAGCCTTTCCGAAACGTGTTCGACGCGTACGAACTCCTGTTCTACCTGAGTGTGCGAGCGGGCCAACTTGGCCTACGCGTCACAGAAGTGCCGGTATCGCGCAGCTATCCTCGGAGCGGTAAAACCCCGACCAAGATCGCGGGATTTTCCGGCAAGTTGAAGATCCTCAAACAAACACTTGCCGCTGCGCTGGGTTCGTTTTCACCTAAAGACTGACCAAACGATGCCTGAAACAAGACTGTATTGAATGGAAATGTCATAAGGTCCATCGTCGTCGCCCGTTACATACATCTCAACAATTCCTGTCTGTGGTCAAACGAATGTAAAATCTCGCCATATGTTTAGGCGGTGAGTATCGCCTAAAGATATTTCTTGGGCTCCGCTAGGTGTTCAGCCCAAGCGTCCGGTGAGCTGGGTTTAAGACGAAACGATCGTTCAATGATGTCCAGAATTTGCAGATATATTCAAAATGTGTGAGTCCGCTCGGCGTGTCCAATTTGCGAGCACAATCATAAGCATCCAGGCAGCCATCAAACGACCGAAGGCCAAATCTCGGATCGATGAAATCAATTGGGATTTTCTGCCGGAGCAAACTCTTAGTCTCTCGTCCTAGCTGACATCTGAACAGTCGGTTCATTTTTCGGTTCATTGACAAAGGCTTATGTGATACAAACAACTGTCTGAGCGCTGCCGAGTGATGAGCCGGCGCGCAAAAGGAGAGATTAAAATCCATGGACATAAAGCCTCTTGGTATTCCTGATATAAAGATGATCACACCTCGGCGATTTGGCGATGATCGCGGTTTTTTCGAAGAAACTTATAACTTGGAGAGCTTTGTCAGCCATGGGATCGAAACAGTTTTCGTACAGGACAACCATTCCCTGTCAGGAACTGTTGGAACTGTACGCGGACTACATTTTCAGGCGCCGCCAATGGCTCAGGCGAAACTTGTGCGCTGCGGGCGGGGCCGGTTGTTCGACGTGGCCGTAGATATCCGCAAAGGTTCCCCCACTTTTGGCAGATGGGTCGGCGCAGAACTCAGCTTTGACAATGGACAGATGCTATTGGTTCCCGAGGGCTTTGCCCATGGTTTCATGACATTGGAGCCTGACACCGAGATCGTATACAAGTGCTCAAATACCTACGCTCCGGAAACAGAGGGCGCCATACGGTGGGATGATCCTGATATTGGAATTAATTGGCCCCTCGACGTGGCGGAAATCAAAATATCCGATAAAGATATCAGAGCCCTGCTTTTGAGAGATTTTGATTCCCCGTTCAGGTTCGAGGATGTTTTATGAAGATTTTAGTCACGGGCGGCGCAGGCTTTATCGGCTCTGCTGTGATACGGCGTGCAATTGCTGACGGCCATTCCGTAGTGAATGTCGACGCTCTGACCTATGCGTCCTGCCTCGATAATGTGGCTGAAGTGGCTGACTCAGCAGACTACACTTTTGAACATGCTGATATTCGCGATTCAGAAGCTATGTCTGGCGTTTTGCGCAAGCATAATCCATGTGCGATAATGCACCTTGCGGCCGAAAGTCATGTGGACCGTTCTATCGACGGACCCGCCGCCTTTATCGAAACCAATGTGACTGGGACCTACGTGCTGCTTGAGGCGGCACGCGATTTTTGGGTGACTTCAGGCCGTCCCGAGAACTTCCGTTTTCACCACATCTCTACCGATGAGGTTTTTGGTTCCTTGGGTGAGACAGGTTTTTTCACCGAAGACAGCCCTTATCGGCCTAACTCACCTTATTCAGCTTCAAAGGCGAGCTCTGATCATCTTGTCCGAGCCTGGCACGAAACCTTTGGATTGCCCGTCGTGCTGACCAATTGCTCTAACAACTACGGCCCCTATCAGTTTCCGGAAAAACTGGTCCCCGTGGTAATCCTGAGCGCGCTGTCGGGAAAGCCCATTCCCATTTATGGCGCTGGCGATAACATTCGCGACTGGCTGCATGTCGAAGACCACGCCGAAGCGCTGTTATTGGTTCTGGAAAAAGGTGCGATTGGGCGCAGCTACAACATTGGCGGAGAGAATGAGATGACCAATCTCGACTTGGTAAAAATGCTCTGCGCTATTCTCGACCGATTGAAACCACACACAACTCCTTACGCTGACCAGATCAAATTTGTCGCAGACCGGCCGGGGCATGACCGTCGGTATGCCATTGATCCCACACGCATGCGAGAAGAGCTAAAATGGAGCCCGTCCTACACACCCGAAAAGGGCCTTGAACAAACCGTACGCTGGTACTTGGACAATAGCGCTTGGCTAAATGCATTGCAGGCCCGCGGCGGCGTGGGTGAACGGCTCGGTATTGCGCAATGAAAGCATTGGTCTTTGGCCATGGAGGTCAAGTAGCGACTGAACTCCGAAGGCACGCGCGCCGACAGGGCATTATCCTTGAAGCCTTGGATCGATCTCAGGTTGATTTGTACAATCCTGCAGCGTGCGCGGAAGCAGTCCGAGGCACAAATGCTGAGGTGATCATCAATGCTGCCGCTTATACTGCGGTGGATCAAGCCGAAGACGAACCGGAGCTGGCTCAGTTGGCCAATGGAGACGCGCCGGGTGCTATGGCGCAGGCGTCAGCCGAGTGCGGTCTGCCGTTTCTCCACCTCTCCACCGATTATGTTTTTGACGGATCCGGCGAGGCACCCAAGTCTGTGTCCGACCCCACCGGGCCACTTGGGGTGTATGGCCGCACCAAACTCGACGGAGAACGCCAAATTGCCGAAACCGGAGGTTGGTACGCTGTTCTGCGGACCAGTTGGGTGTTTTCGTCGCACGGAAAGAACTTCGTTAAAACTATCCTTCGGTTGGCCGAGACTCATGACAGCCTTACTGTCGTTGCGGACCAGATCGGAGGACCAACACCTGCCGCGGATATTGCCGAGGCTCTTCTTTTGATCGCCGCGAAAGCGCGCACGACCGAAGGCGGCATCTTACACTATTCCGGCGCCCCAAGCGTCAGCTGGGCAGATTTTGCGCGCGAAGTGGTTTCGCAGGCGGGATTGACCGCTCAGATCGAAGATATCCCGACCGTGGACTACCCCACCCCGGCCAAAAGACCATTGAATTCGCGCCTCGATTGTTCGCTGATCAAGGATATCTACGGCATTTCGCAGCCCAATTGGAAAACCGGCCTGGCCCAAGTTTTGGCCGACTTGGAAGTGGCAGGCGATAGGTTTTGAAAGGACGAACTATGCAACGCAAAGGCATTATCCTTGCCGGTGGATCGGGCACTCGGCTTTATCCAACCACCATTGCCGTTTCAAAGCAGCTTTTACCCATTTATGACAAGCCGATGATCTTCTATCCGCTCAGTGTTCTGATGTTGTCGAATATCCGAGAGATCGCGATCATCACGACTCCGCATGATCAAGAACAGTTTAAACGCCTTTTGGGCGATGGCAGCCAATACGGTCTTTCGCTGACATGGCTGACGCAGCCTTCGCCGGATGGCTTGGCGCAAGCCTACATCCTTGCCGAAGAGTTTCTGGCAGGTGCACCATCGGCAATGATCCTGGGAGATAACATTTTCTTTGGTCATGGTTTGCCCGACCTTTTGCGATCTGCTGACGCGCTAGAAGCAGGTGGCACCGTTTTCGCATATCGGGTGACCGACCCCGAGCGCTATGGCGTAGTCGATTTCGACGACAACAACAAAGCACGCGCCATCATCGAGAAGCCCAGCGTGCCGCCTTCGCATTATGCAGTTACCGGGCTTTATTTCCTCGATTCAGAAGCTCCTGCCCGCGCCCGCAAAGTGCAACCATCTGCTCGCGGCGAACTTGAAATTACGTCGCTGCTCGAAACTTACCTGGTCGAAGGGCGTTTGGATGTCCAAACGATGGGTCGCGGCTTTGCATGGTTGGACACTGGCACCCATGGGTCACTTTTGGATGCAGGTAATTTCGTACGCACCTTAACCGACCGGCAAGGTATGCAAACCGGGAGTCTGGACGAAATCGCTTGGGCGAATGGCTGGATCAGTGATGACGCTTTAGCCGATCGCGCGAAGCTCTTCGCAAAATCTACCTATGGCGCATATCTCGAACTGCTTTTGAGTTAGGAACGAAAGCAAAGACGACGGCGTCGTCGTTTCGGCTGGCATCAGCTCACTTCAGTTTTGCCAAAAAAGCATATGGTGTTCGCGTGCTTTCGATACACGACTAAAAAATGGGCGATTCGACCTCGAAATACGATCTCGTTTTTACATGGAAAACTGGAACACATTGGTCCGCCACGTATAGGCTCAGCGAAGACTTGAAGTTCAACTCAGAATTGATCCCGTTTCCGATAGAGAGAACAATGCCCGAGAATGTGCTTAATTGTGCGGCGAATGCGGCGAAAAAATGTCGAACAGGCCCGATTCACTCTTTGAGAAGTTATTTGTAGCTGTATAAACTAGTTCACGTACTAGAGGCACAGTTTCGTGTTAGGTCTTGTCTAGGGTAGCTCGTGTGTTGGGGAATTTTTTGGTCCCCTTGGGTTACCTCGTAAATGGTGAAGCCAGATTTGGCTTAAGGTTAAAGGTTGAAATGTCTATTCAGGATACGAACTTTCGCGCCGACACCGGTACATGCGGTTCAGTTGTTGAGGCCGGCAGAGCCTCGGTAAACGCCGCTCAACCCTACCGTAACACATTCAAACGCCTGATAGATTTGGCCCTTGTGTTGGTGGCTCTACCAATCGTGGCGTCGGTTGTACTGGTTCTCGCGCTTTTAGTTGCGCGAGACGGGTCAAACCCGTTCTACGCTCAATATCGTGTTGGTCGGGGTGGAAAAGTCTTCAAGATGTGGAAGCTGCGCTCAATGGTTCCTAACGCGCAGTCATTGCTAGAGGACTATTTGGCGGAGAACCCGGCTGCGCGGCGGGAATGGGACGAAACCCAAAAGCTGCAGAATGACCCCCGAATCACGCCGTTCGGCCATGCGCTTCGCAAAACTTCTCTGGATGAACTGCCACAGTTGTGGAACGTACTGATGGGTGAAATGAGCCTGGTCGGACCGCGCCCGATGCTTCCTGAACAGCAAGAGCTGTATCCGGGCGTAGCATATTTCTCCCTGCGTCCCGGCATGACCGGATCTTGGCAGGTGTCCAAGCGCAATTCCAGCTCCTTCGCAAGCCGCGCCGAGTTCGACACCTCATACGCCGACAATCTAAACTTCAAAACCGATCTGGGTATTCTGTATTCGACGGTTGGTGTAGTCGTCCGCGCCACGGGCATCTGAGCGAATACTCTCAACTGCAGCGGAGTTGAATCGCGTCAGTAAATGGCTTGCCGTGGCTGGCGCAATAATTCTTCTGGCTTCAGATTGTAGAGAATTCGGAAACCATCGAAGAGCGCTTTTCATTCACGGAAATCCACGGTCCAAAGCTCGCGTGTGGTGTTTTTTTTGGCATTATGAGGCCCCTACACCATAATGCTGGGGATTGCGGGCAGCACAGGCCGTAAAATTCAGCGCACACGCATCACTTTCGTTTGGCAATCCCTACAGCGGGACTTAAACTCAAATCGGTTTATTTATGGATGGTTCTACTGTGAGTATTTCTGCCAGGGACGGCGACATCGCAATCGTTGGCATGGCCGCGCATTTGCCCGGTGCGTCTTCGATTGCGGCATATTGGTCTAACCTGCGCGAGGGGGTGGAATCTATCCACCAGCTCAGCAGGGAACAGCTCATTGCGAACGGTGAGACTCCACATTTGCTTGAGCGGCCTGACTATGTGCCGTTTGCCGCGCCGCTGGATCGGTTCGAGGAATTTGACGCCGAGTTCTTTGGCCTGTCTCCCAAAGAAGCCGCCATCATGGACCCACAGCACCGTCAGTTCCTTGAGGTGGCCTGGGAAGCGCTGGAAAACGCTGGCCATCCGCCTGAAAGCTTTCCCGGCCCAATCGGCGTGTTCGCAGGCTGTGGCATGGGTAGTTACTTTTATTTCAATGTCTGCTCGAACCGGGATCTGGTAGACGACGTGGGAATGTTCTTGTTGCGCCATACCGGAAATGACAAGGATTTCCTGTCGACCCGGCTGAGCCATATCCTCGACCTCAAGGGGCCGAGTGTGAACGTACAGACGGCATGCTCGACCTCGCTGGTCGCAACGCATTATGCAACGCAAGCTTTGTTGACCGGTGAGTGCGATATGGCGATTGCTGGGGGGGTTACGATCGAACTCCCTCATAACAGAGGTTATGTTTACAAAGAGGGTGAGGTTCTCTCACCCGATGGCCATTGCCACGCCTTCGATCACCGCGCGCAAGGCACTGTTTTTGGCTCGGGCGCTGGCGCTGTCATTTTGCGGCGTCTGTCTGATGCGATTGAGGATGGCGACCATATCTGGGGCGTGATCCGCGGTACGGCGATCAACAATGATGGTGCGGCCAAAGCCGGGTACTTGGCGCCATCTGTGGATGGTCAGGCCGCCGCGATTTCCGAGGCCCATGTGATGGCCGATGTTCAGGCCGACACGGTGGATTACATTGAATGCCACGGCACCGGCACCTATCTGGGTGACCCGATCGAAGTGGCCGCGCTGACACAGGCGTTTTCGGAAACCACGCAGGAAACGGGCTTCTGCCGGCTGGGCTCGGTCAAAACCAATATCGGCCATCTGGATACAGCCGCCGGGGTGGCCAGCCTGATCAAAACCTCGCTGGCGCTGCATCACAAGCAAATCCCGCCTAGCTTGGGCTATGAAAAACCCAACCCGGCCATCGACTTCGAGAATAGTCCGTTCCGGGTGAATGACACTCTGACCGATTGGGTCTCGCACAAGGGTCCGCGCCGCGCCGGGGTGAATTCTCTGGGTGTTGGCGGCACGAATGCGCATGCCATTCTGGAAGAAGCGCCTGAGCGGTCCGCATCCGAGCCGTCGGATTGGCCGTTTCAAATCCTCACGGTTTCGGCGCGGGGCAAGAAAGCGCTGGATGCCAACAGCGCAGCACTGGCCGCGCATCTGCGGGCCAATCCGGAACAGGATCTGGCCGATATCGCCTGGACCCTGAAAAACGGAAGACGCGGGTTCGAAAAGCGGCGCGTCATCGTCGCTGAAACCCATGAAGAAGCCGCCACGATCCTTGAGGAAAATGATCCACGTCGGGTGTTCACCCATACGGTGATCTCGGACGCGCCGGAGCATGTCTTCATGTTCCCCGGAGGAGGCGCTCAATACGCCGGTATGGCGCGCGACCTCTATGAGACTGAGCCGGTCTTTGCCGACTGGATGGATCGGGGTCTGGATATCCTGCAAGCCAAGCTCGACTATGATATCCGCGCGATCTGGCTGCCTGAACTGGGCGAGGAAGAGGCTGCGGATGAACGGTTGAAGACGCCCTCGGTACAACTGCCGCTGATCATGATCACCGAATATGCGCTGGCGCAGCTTTGGATGGAATGGGGTGTTCAGCCCACCGCGCTGGTCGGCCATTCGATGGGCGAAAACACCGCCGCTTGCGTGGCCGGTGTGATGTCGTTTGAGGATTGCATCGGTCTGGTGCATCTGCGCGGGCGGCTGTTCGATACGGTCCCCGCTGGTGGTATGCTGAGCGTCCCCCTGCCCGCCGATGATCTGCGGCCACTTTTGGGCGATGACCTTGATCTGGGTGCCGTGAACGCCCCCAGCCTGAGCGTAGCGACCGGACCACAGGCGGCGCTGGACGATCTGGAGGACCGTCTGCGCAATCAGGGTGTCGACTGCCAACGCATCCCGATCGATATCGCGGCACATTCGCGGATGCTGGAGCCGATCCTAAAGGAATTCGGCGACTACCTGCGCTCGATCGAGTTGAAGGCCCCACAGATCCCGTTCCCCTCGAACCGCAGTGGCAACTGGATCACCGAGGCCGAGGCTACGGACCCCGAATACTGGGTCGGCCATCTGCGCAACACCGTTCATTTTGCTGATTGCATAACCACGCTGTCCGAGAACCCAGAGCGTATCTTCATTGAGGTCGGCCCAGGCAAGGCGCTGGCCTCACTGACCGGGCAGCACGATAAGGTCGACGCCAATCAGGTCATAAGCAGCCTGCGCCATCCGAATGATGACGTGGCTGACGATGCTTATTTCATGGCAATGCTGGGCCGGATCTGGGCCTTGGGCGGCGCGTTTGACTGGGAACAGATCTGGGGCGAGGCGCGGCGCAACCGGGTGCCTCTGCCCACCTATGCCTTCCAGCGCTCACCTTACTTCATCGAACCCGACACGACACAGATCGAGACAGCCAGCCAATGGCTGATGCGCACCGAAGATCCCGCCGATTGGGGCTATCGCGTGGCCTGGACTCCGAAATACGCGGCCTGCGATGTGGATGTCACCGGCGATCTGTCGGAGGCGGCACAGGAAAGCTGGCTGATCTTTGCGGATGAGGCTGGGCTGTGTACCAACCTGGCCGAGCGCCTGAAGCAAGCCGGTCACAAGGTGGTCACGGTCACGCCCGGCGATGCCTTTGCGCGCATCAGTGACAATCACTATCAGCTGGCCCCCGAACGCGGGCGCGAAAGTTATGACGCGCTGATCCGTGATCTCGTCGCGCAGGAACACATCCCAGCCCGGATTGTGCATGGCTGGCTGCTGACACAGGCCGAGACCTTCCGCCCCGGCGGTAGTTTCTTCCACCGCAATCTGGAACAGGGCTTTTACAGCTTGTTCTTCCTGGCGCAGGCCGTCGGGGACGAAGACCTGCCGATGCCCCTGCACCTCCATGTCCTCAGCTCGGGCGCGCTGCAGGTTCGGGATGAGGCCCTGCCCTACCCGGAAAAAGCAACCGTCACCGGCCCGACCCGCGTGATCCCGCGCGAATTCCCCGGCCTGACCTGTGCGCTGCTGGATATCGATCTGCCACAAAGCGCTGGCAAACGCCGCGCGCCTGTCCTGCCCGAGGGGCTGACGGATCAGGTGATAGAAGACCTGTTGGCTCCGCCCGCCTCGTTCACGGCGGCGATCCGCGCAGGCAAGCGGTTTGAACAAGGCTATCGCCCGCAGACTCTGACAGAACCGTCTCTGGACGATCTGCCGTTGCGCGATGGCGGCACCTATCTGATCACCGGCGGTTTCGGCGGCATTGGCCTGACACTGGCCGAGGCGCTGATTGCCAAGGTGAATGCCAATATCGTCCTGCTCGCGCGTGGAGACCTACCACCGCGAGATCAATGGGAAACCGTGCTGAACAACTCGGCCCCGCAGGACAAAACGGCCCGCCGTATCCGCGCCATCGAAAAGCTGGAAGCCGCAGGCGGCAAAGTGCTGCCGATGTCTGTCGACGTCAGCAATGTAGAAGAGATGCGCCGTTGCGTCGAAAGCGCCACGCAGGAATTCGGCCAGATCAACGGCGTGATCCATGCGGCTGGCCTGATCGACGATGCGCCGATCATGACCAAGACCATGATGGAGATCGAGGATGTCTTTACACCCAAGATCCACGGCACGCAGGTCATCGACCAGGTCTTCCCGGATGGATCGCTAGATTGGCTGGTTCTGTTCTCATCCAGTTCGACCGCAACGGCACCTGTAGGTCAGGTCGACTATGTGGCCGCCAATGACTACCTGAACGCCTATGCGCGCGCGCGTTCGGGCGACAAAACGCAGGTTGTGTCGGTCAACTGGGGTATTTGGGCCGATGTGGGCATGGCCGCCGATGCGATGGAGGCTCGGACCGGCACTACCGCGCCCGCGCCGGTGACATCCGCAGACGTTCCGATGCTGGATCAGGCAAGCTTTGATGACGCAGGCAACCGCCTGCTGAGTGCGACTTACAACGCCCATGACCGCTGGTTCCTGAACGATCACCGGACCAAGGCCGGTCATGCTCTGGTCCCTGGCACCGGCTATCTGGAACTGGCGTCCGAGGCTCTGCGAGTACAAGGCGAAACCGGTCCGTTTGAAATTCGCGATCTGTATTTTCTCCGCCCCCTTGCAGTCTCGGACAGTGAAGATCAGCAGGTCCGTCTGCGCCTGCCACGCAGCGATGTCGGCTATGACCTAACGGTCGAGAGCGGGTCGGACGATGCATTTGAATTGAACGCACAAGCGAGCTTGTCTCTGCTGCCGTTAATCGCGCCCGCACCGCTGGATGTAGAGTCAATCTCGGCCCGTTGCGGTTCGACCCATCAGGCCGAAGGTGCAGGTCGTCTGCGATCCCCGCAGGAGGCGCATCTGAATTTCGGCCCACGCTGGCGGGTTCTGACCTCGACTGCGCTGGGGCAGGATGAAGGTCTGGCGCATTTGGCGCTGCCGGAAGCCCTGCAAACGGATATCGAGGCAGGCTACCACCTGCATCCGGCCCTGATGGATCTGGCTACGGGCTGGGCGATGGCGCTGATCGCGGGATATCAGGCCTCGCACCTGTGGGTGCCGGTCTCGTACCGCTCGGTCCGCGTTTATGCACCACTGCCCGCGCAGATCGTCAGTTGGGTCCGCAACGCGGGCGACAACCGCGCCGAAGGCGAGGCCGCCAGTTTCGATGTCACCATCGCCGCTCCGGACGGCACAATCTGTATCGAGGTCGAGGGCTTCTCGATCCGCCGGATGGAAGATGCGGTGGATTTTGCCTTCACCGAAAGCGCCCCAGCGATCACCTCTGAGGTCGACGCCCCGGCGCCCCTATCCCCGGCCGAGGAACGGCTGCGTCACAACCTGTCTCAGGGTATTCCGGCGACAGAAGGGGCCGATCTGTTCTTCAAGGCACTGGCCAGCGGGCAATCGCAGATCATCCTTTCCTCGCTGGATCTGGATGGGCTGATCGCGCAGGCCGCCGACAGCGGCGCATCCACCGAAAGCTCGGATCAGAAATTCCAACGTCCCGAGTTGGATTCGGATTACGTCGCCCCGGAAAATGACATCGAACGCCGCCTCGCCGGGTTCTGGCAGGAACTACTGGGTGTTGATGAGATCGGTGTCGAGGACAGTTTCTTCGATCTGGGTGGACATTCCCTGATCGCGGTGCGCTTGTTCGCGCAAATCCGCAAGGCCTATAACGTGGATTTCCCGATTTCGGTCCTGTTCGAGGCCCCAACCATCCGCAAATGCGCCGACCTGATCGCTGCCCGCGGCGTACCGACAGAGGGCGGCGAGCGCGATGCGCCAGCAGCAGCCCCGGCGACACCGGAACGTCGCTTTACCCATCTGGTGCCGATGCATTCCGGCGAGGGTGGACCAAAGACTCCGTTCTTCCTGGTGGCGGGCATGTTCGGGAATGTGCTGAACCTGCGCCATCTGGCGCATTTGGTGGGCACCGACCGGCCCTTCTACGGCCTGCAGGCGCGCGGTCTGTATGGTGATGAGGAACCGCACCGCGATCTGCGCGAAGCCGCCAAGGATTACATCGCCGAGATGCGGCAGGTGCAGCCCTCGGGGCCGTACATGCTGGGCGGTTTCTCGGGTGGCGGTATCACGGCTTATGAGATTGCGCGCCAGTTGACTGAAGCGGGCGAAGAGATCGCAGCGCTGGTCATGCTGGATACGCCTCTACCGGTACGGCACCCGCTTAGCAAAGCGGATCGGTTGAAGATTCAGCTGCAGGAGATGCGGAACAAGGGCGCAAGCTACCCCATTCAATGGGCCAAGAACCGGATCGCCTGGGAAATCCAAAAACGCCAACCCAAGGAAGAAACAGCCGAGACCGGCCAGCAGTTCCACGACACCGAGATCGAGGCCGCATTTTTGGAAAGCGTCAACAGCTATCCCTTGCACCCATGGGATGGCCCCCTGACCCTGTTCCGCCCGCCTTTGGTCGGGAAATGGGAACTGGGGCCGGGCAAATTGGTGCATCACGAGCGTTATTACCTGACCCACGACAACGATTGGACGCCCTGGGCCCCAAGTATCGAGGTGTTCGAGGTGCCCGGAGATCATGACTCGATGGTGCTGGAACCGAATGTGCGGGTGCTGGCAGCTCAGATGAAAACCTGCCTTGAAAACGCAGAACGCCAAATATTGCACTACAGACGCACTCTGCAAGAGGCAGCGGAATAGCCATGTCTGATCCTGTACTCCTTACCATTATTCTTAACTACAAAACCGCGGACATGACGTTGCGCTCGGTAGAGGCTGCTCGGAAGGCTATGGAGGGGATCGCAGGAGAAATCATCGTTGTAGACAACGACTCACAGGACGGATCCTTCGAGGCCATCTCGAAGCGCGTTCAAGAACAAGGTTGGGATCAGGACAGTCGCGTTCGGACCATCCAGTCTGGGCACAATGGTGGCTTCGGTGCCGGCAATAATGTAGGCATTCGAGCGGGCCTTTCGGACGGAACACGGCCGGACTTCGTCTACGTCCTGAATTCCGACGCCTTCCCTGCTCCGGACGCCGTCCGCATATTGATGGAGCATCTGGAAACCACGCCCGAAGCTGGTTTTGCAGGCAGCTATATCTTCGGCGATGACGACGAGCCGCACCTGACAAGCTTCCGCTTTCCTTCTGTCGCAAGCGAATTTGAAAGCAGCATCAACTTTGGCCCTGTCACTCGGTTGTTCAAGAACCGCATTGTGCCCATTCCTATCCCGACCGAGACCCGGCCCGTTGACTGGTTGGCTGGGGCCAGCCTGATGATGCGGCAGGACGTGTTGGATGAGATCGGCCTCTTTGATGAAACGTTTTTCCTGTATTTCGAGGAAACCGATCTCTGCCTACGGGCCGCGCGTGCCGGGTATCGCACCGATTACGTGCGTACCAGCGCTGTGATGCACATCGGTTCGGTGACCACGGGTATGAAAAGCTGGAACCGGGTGCCAACCTATTGGTTTGACTCCCGTCTTCATTACTTCGTCAAAAACCATGGCGCAATTTATGCCGCCTGCGCCACCTGTGTGCATTTGACAGGTGGCTTTCTGCACTGGCTACGATGCTTAATAACACGCAGGCAAAGCGGTGTGCCGCCCCATTTTTTGCGTACTCTTGCTTGGCATGACTTGTCCGCATTCATGCGCGCGCCTTGGCGCAAACGCAGTTCGGACCAACAAACCAGGCCTGTTATTGGAGAATAAAGATGCCTTTCAGCACTTTTCTTGTTGGCCATGAATCCCTTGTCATACAGTGCGGGGAATTACTGCTAGAGGCGGGGCACGAAATTCAGGGTCTGGCCACACGCAATCCGGATGTGGAGGCCTGGGCCAAGTCTCACGACCTGCCTCTATTTGCACCCGGTCCCGATTTGTCGGATCGGCTGGAAGGGGTATCGTTTGATTGGCTGCTCAGCATCGCAAATCTCGATCTGCTGCCGCAGTCGCTGCTGAACAACGCCCGTAAAGGGGCCGTCAATTTCCACGATGGCCCCCTCCCACGATATGCAGGGTTAAACGCGCCGGTATGGGCCATTCTCAATGGGGAAACGCAACACGGGATCACCTGGCACATGATCTCCGGCGGTGTGGACGAAGGCGGAATCGTTGCTCAAAACCTATTTGACATCAGTGACAACGAAACTGCTCTGACCCTGAACACCAAATGCTACGGCGCAGCCATCGATAGCTTCAGCGATGTCATCCGGGCGCTTGAAACGGATCAGCCCACGACCCCGCAAGACCTGTCGCAGCGCAGCTATTTTGCAAAGAAAGACCGCCCCGAGGCAGCCGCTCGGCTGGATTTTACAAAACCGGCGCGTGAAATGGCCGCTTTGGTGCGCGCATTGGATCACGGTGACTATTGGAACCCTTTGTGCCGCCCCAAGATTCAGCGGGATGACCAACTCTGGCTGGTCGGCGCGGCTAAGGTGAGTGATCAGCCATCCGATGCCGAGCCGGGCACCATTCTGTCGAGCAACGCCGATAGTTTGACCGTTGCAACGAGTGACGGCGCTATTGAGATCAGCGATCTGCGAAATGGTATGGGCGCGTCTGTGGCGACTGATGGCGTTTTGAACGGCGGCAGCGCTTTGCCACCGTTGACCGGAGAACAGGCGACAGCGATCAGTCAGTCAATTGCTGACACGCTGAAATCGGAACCACAATGGCGCACACGTCTTGAAGCGCTGCAAGAGAGTGACATTCCGCTGATAAATTCAGCTATGCCATCTGGCGCGCCTCGGTCACAAACACTGCACATGCCAGATGGGCTTGCTGATGCGACGGCCAAGGCTGCGTTTGCCGCCTTGATGGCGCGCCTTGGGGACGCATTCACCCTTGATCTGGCCTTCCGCCTGAACAACGTGTCGTCCCCGTATCTCAACGACTGGGTTCCGGTCCGCTTTTCTTCGGATCAGACATTCTCAGCGGCGCATAAGGAGTTTGAACAAACCATTGCACAGGCCCAGGCGATTGGTCCGTTCGCCTATGATCTGCCGGCGCGTCTGCCAGGTGCGACGGCCCTGAAAACGCCTGTGATTGGTTTGTCTGATGACGTATCGGAAGGTCTTGTTGCAGGCACCAGCCTGACGCTGGCCACTTCTGGTCGAGAGGCGACGCTGTTTGCCGACAGCGGACATGTCTCTGAAGCTTCACTCCGCTTGTTTGCTGCACGGGTCGAGAGCCTGTTTGTGTCGCTGACAGATCAAGCCAACGCGGATCTACCGATCGCTGAACTTCCCATTCTCCCCGATACGGAACGCGCACAAGTCCTGCAGGACTGGAACAAGACTTCCGTCGCCTATGATGAGGTCAGCTGCGTTCATGAGCAGTTCGAAGCCCAGGTCGCACGCACGCCAGATGCCCCGGCGCTGGTCTTTGCGAACCTTAGCTTCTCATATACCGAACTGAACGTTCTGGCCAACCAGGTTGCGCATGTTCTGCGTGAGATGGGAGTTGGGCCGGATACGCTGGTTGGTCTGCATGTTAAACGATCCCCGCTGTTGTTGATCGGAGCGCTGGGGATCCTGAAGGCGGGCGGAGCTTATGTGCCGATGGATCCGGCCTACCCCGCGGATCGAACGGCGCTGTATCTTGAGGATAGCGGCGCAAAGGTGGTGCTGACGGAATCCGCACTGGCCGCAAGCCTGCCCGATCATGGCGCGCAAGCCTTGCTGCTGGACACGGACCCACGGCTGGGAACGGCTGCGACGGACAATGTTGACAGCGGCGTGCGTTCGGAGAACCTCGCCTACATGATCTACACCTCCGGCTCGACCGGACGCCCCAAGGGGGTCATGGTCGAACATCGCAACGTGTCGAATTTTTTCACCGGCATGGACGATCGCATCAGCCACGATCCGGCCGGGGTCTGGCTAGCGGTTACCAGCCTGTCCTTCGATATTTCGGTGCTAGAGCTGTTCTGGACGCTGGCGCGCGGCTTCAAGATCGTTCTCAGCGACGACGAAAACCGCGCGTTGGTCGCAGGTGATGCGACCGCCGGAAAATCCATCACCGGCAAGGGGATGGAGTTCAGCCTGTTCTACTGGGGCAACGACGATGGCGTCGGGCGCGATAAATACAAGCTGTTGCTTGAGGGCGCAAAGTTCGGAGATCAGAACGGCTTCTGCGCCGTCTGGACACCCGAGCGTCATTTCCATGCCTTCGGTGGCCCCTACCCCAACCCGTCCGTTACAGGCGCAGCCGTTGCCGCCGTAACCGAGAATATCGGAGTCCGCGCAGGCAGCTGCGTCGCACCTCTGCATCATACCGCGCGCATTGCCGAAGAATGGGCTGTGATCGACAACCTGACCAACGGGCGCGCGGGACTTGCCATCGCCTCTGGCTGGCAGCCCGATGATTTCGTCCTGCGGCCCGAGAACACGCCGCCGGAAAACAAACCCGCGATGCTCGAAGCGATCAGCACTCTGCGACAGCTCTGGGCTGGTGAAACGGTGGAATTCCCTACCAAGTCCGGAGATATGCACGGGGTGGTCACCCAGCCGCGCCCGGTTTCCAAAAAATTGCCCGTCTGGGTCACCACTGCGGGCAATCCGGACACCTGGCGCGAAGCAGGGGCCATCGGCGCCAACGTGCTGACTCACCTTCTGGGCCAGAGCGTGCAAGAGGTGGCCGACAAGATTGGTATCTACCATGCTGCGTTGCGCGAAGCGGGACATGATCCCGATGATCACACAGTCACTCTGATGCTGCACACCTATGTCGGGCAGGACCGTGAAGAAGTGCGCGAGGTCGCGCGCGAGCCGATGAAAGATTACCTGCGTTCTGCCGCTGGCCTGATCAAGCAATATGCCTGGGCCTTCCCAGCCTTCAAGAAACCCAAAGGTGTGGCGAACCCATTCCAGCTAGATCTGGAAAGCTTGTCTGACGAGGAAATGGAAGGCATTCTCGACTTCGCCTTCCTGCGCTATTTCGAGGATTCCGGCCTGTTTGGCACCGTCGAAGACTGCCTGAACCGGGTCGAAGAACTGAAACGCATCGGTGTCGATGAGATCGCATGCCTGATCGACTACGGCATCTCAGTCGACGAGGTGATGGAGGGTCTGAAGCCTCTGGCCGAGGTGCTGCGTCTGTCCAATCAGGATACAGAGCTGGCAGAGGATGACTATTCCATTGCCGCCCAGATCATTCGCCACAACGTCAGCCACCTGCAATGCACCCCCAGCATGGCGCAGATGATCCTGATGAGCGACGAAGCGCGGTTTGCTTTGTCCAAGGTCAAACACATGATGATCGGTGGCGAGGCCCTGCCCGGTTCGCTGGTCAAACAGATCAACAAGCTGTCGCCTGCGCATATCGAAAACATGTACGGGCCGACGGAGACAACGATCTGGTCAACGACCGAAACCGCCGCGTCTGCCGAAGGCGTGATCAATGTCGGCACGCCCATCGCCAACACGCAGGTCTACGTACTGGACGAACATAGAAACCCCGTTCCCGTCGGCGTGGCTGGAGAGCTATACATCGGCGGCGCTGGCGTCACCCGAGGTTACTGGCAACGCGAGGACCTGACCGCCGAGCGGTTCGTGCCTGACCCGTTCTCAGATGTCCCGGGTGCACGGCTCTATCGCACCGGAGATCTGGTGCGTTGGCAAACGGATGGTAAGCTCGATTTCCTGGGCCGGGCCGATCATCAGATCAAACTGCGCGGCTACCGGATCGAACTGGGTGAGATTGAAAGCCTGCTCGACGCACAAGCCGGCGTGCGCCAGTCGGTTGTCATCGCACGCGAGGATACACCCGGTCTAGTGCAGCTGGCCGCCTACATGACCACCGACCAGCCGGTGGATGATAAAGCACTGCGTCAGGCACTGACAGCGCAACTGCCGGACTACATGGTGCCGACGCATTTCGTGACGCTGGACAGTTTCCCGCTAACACCGAACCGCAAGGTGGATCGAAAGGCCCTGCCTGCCCCGTCAGTGCAGAAGCCCCGCGTTGCGCCTCCGGTCACAGCCAAATCCGAGGCTACCGTCAGCGACTCGGGCAGCACAGGCGGGTCGGCGTCACAACAGATTGCGGCGATTTGGTCCCGTATTCTAGGAGTTGCCGAGATCAGCGGGCGGGATAATTTCTTTGAATTGGGCGGTCACTCACTTCTGGCCGTGCAAGCCCATCGCGACATACGCAAGGAATTAAATGTCCCTGGCCTGAGCATCACGGACATATTCCGGTTTCCAACCCTCGCAGCTTTAGCCGAAACAGTGGACAAGAAAACTGGCGGAACCAAACCAGAAGCAGAACCTGCACCGCATGCCTCGGAAAGAGCCAGTACCCGCAGCGACGCCATGGCACGGCGGCGCGAGATGCGGGCGCGCAGACGCTCGGCGTGACGCTCAACTAAGATGGCTATATGGCGCAGCAAAGCATAGGGTCGCGACCGTGATAGCGACACATAGCATCAGAGATGAATCGTGCTGAAACGCTTTGTTCCCGGGAGTGTGCTGGTGGCAGTGGCGGCCATCGCTGGTTTGCTGCGGCTGAGGGGCACGCAGCCAATCGACGACGCAACGTTCAACGGCTTGTATGATCAGTCAGGACCGGCACCTGAAATACCGCAAATAGTGTTCCATCTGGGGCACAGTCTGGTCGGGCCGGACATGCCCGAGATATTGAAACAACTGGCGAGTGACGCGCACGATTACAGCAGTCAAATTGGCTGGGGAACCCCGCTTAGGGCGCATTGGGACCCGAACGAGACCATCAATGGTTTCGAACTTCACAACATCCCGCACGAGTTCAAAGACGCAAAAGAGGCTTTGTCGTCCGGCAGATACAATACGCTGGTCCTGACCGAGATGGTCGAAATTCGCGCCGCCATCAAGTATTTCGAAAGCGCAAGGTACCTGCACAAGTGGATTCAGCTTGGGCGGCGCGCAAACCCTGAGATAAAGATCTTTTTGTATGAGACCTGGCATCAGCTGGACGATCCGGAAGGCTGGCTAAACCGGATCGACACGGACCTGGATCGCTATTGGGAACGAGGCATTCTGCGTCGCGCCCTGTCTTTCGAAGACACTCCCAGCCCGGTCTACATCATCCCGGCTGGGCAGGTCATGGCCCGTTTTGTCCGCGAGATTGAACGCCGTGGTGGCGTTGGACCGATTGCAGCCAGAGGCGATCTGTTTACTGATGAAATCCACTTGAATGACTATGGCACCTATCTCGTAGCTCTGACCCACTACGCGGTACTGTACCAGACTTCTCCTGTGGGACTACGCCATGCGTTGACTAAGTCGGATGGCAGTTTCGCAGCGGACCCGGGACCCGAGTCTGCGCTGCTGATGCAGGAAACAGTTTGGGATGTCGTGAAAAACTACCGCCCTTCAGGGCTGGGTCTGTCCTGAGTCCATTTGTTGCGCAACATTCGCGCCACAAAAGCTCGATTGCGCTTCGTAATCGTGAGGACAAAGATATCGGCGCCATGATATGACTGGCTGAACCCTGTAAACTCCACGGCCGGATCGATGCCTAACACGTTCGCTTATTTGATGCTTGCGCTCTGGCCGGTTGTCATGATCGTGCTTTTCAAAAAGCTGCCGCCTGCGCGGGCGTTTTGTATCTCGATTTTGGCGGCTTACACGATTTTACCAACGGCAACATATTTTGACTTGCCGCTTGTCCCAACGCTGGACAAATACACCATTCCCAGCATTGTCGCGCTATTACTTTGCCTGACGGTGGTCGACCAGAAAATTAAGCTCTTTCCGGACTCGCCTATCGTTTCGGTCTTAATGATTGGCTACATCTTAAGTCCCTTTGTAACTTTTTCGAGCAATCTGGAACCAATCTTCGCGGGCACCTTGTACTTCCCCGGATTGACGCTCCGAGATGCAATCTCAGAATCCCTCAAACACGTGATAACCCTGATCCCGTTTGTCTTGGGATTTAATTTGTTATCGACGCCGGATAACAAGCGAGAGTTCCTTGCACTCTATATGATGACGGGCCTGATCTATTCGATTCCGATTTTAATCGAAATCCGAATGAGCCCACAGTTCAACAACTGGTTCTACGGCTTTTTCCCACAACTTTTCGCGCAACAAGTCAGGTTTGGCGGGTTCAGGCCCGTTGTGTTTCTTGGTCACGGTTTGGGGGTCGCCTTTCTGATCCTTATGTCGGTGCTCGCTACGGCTGCTCTTTTGCGCGGATCACTAGGACAGGACAGGGGAAATAAGTTCGCAATTCTAGCCTATCTGTCTCTTATCTTAGTACTGTGCAAAACCGTAGGAGCGGTTTTGTTCGCTGTTTTGTTTGCTCCCATCATCCTGTTCGCGCGCCCTAAGGTGCAGCGATGGGTCATGATGGTATGCGCGGTATTCGTGCTGACATACCCAGTCCTGCGCGCCGCAGATGCAATACCGGTTGAACGTTTGCTCAGCTATGCGAGCATGATCCAAGCCGAGCGGGCGCAATCCTTGGGCTTCAGGTTTGAGAACGAAGAACAACTGCTAGAACGCGCCTCGGAAAAACCTCTGACAGGCTGGGGTTATTGGAACCGGAACCGGAACTATGACCCCGAAACCGGGCGAATTCTGACAGTTCCTGATGGCTACTGGGTCCTCATCATCGGTGTTCTAGGGTGGTTCGGTTACATCTGTATTTTCGGGCTTTTGACCTTTCCCCTGCTTCGGTTGTGGGCGCGACGAAAGGAGTGCACCGGTTCAGCGGATGAGTTTGTGACGCATGGCGTCGCAATCATGCTGAGCATCAACTTGCTAGAACTGATCCCCAACGCCACTATCAACAACCTCACCTGGCTTATGGCCGGACTTTTAATGGCAAAAATCACCGAAACCGTTCAGGAAAAAAATACCCAGCCCACGGAGACCCGCCCAGAATTGGCCACCGGTCAACACCCTAAACATGTGCGCAAGCCCCGTGGTGAGCAAAAGAACAGCACAGCCGAATATCCTGAGTTTCATCGCAGGAAAAGACATCCACGAACTTCGCAGAGTTAACGATTCAGCACCTTTGCCGGAACACCAGCAACTGTTGAACCTGACGCGACATCCCGGGTCACAACACTGTTCGCCCCTACCGTTACATCATCGCCGATTTTAAGTGGACCGATGATTTTCGCGCCTGCCCCCAGATCCACATGTCCGCCAAGCTCAACCGTTGAAACCAGCGTGACTTGGTGAAAAATCATACAGTTTGGCCCAATGCGGGCAGTTGGGTGGATAATAATACCGGTCGGGTGCGGCAAGCGCAGGCCACCTTCGATATGGGTGTTCAGGTGGATTTCGGACTGTGTGATCACCGACCAGAACCTGTGAACCACAGTCCAATATTTGCTAAAAAGCGAGCCAAGAATCCCGCCACGCGCTTTGGCGGCCTGATACCGCCGTATCGCGCGCAACAGTTTATAGCCTGGGTCCCAGAACTGTCGAACCTCTTCACGCGACCAGTCCGGCACCGTGGCTGAGACGACTTGCGGCTGTTCTGTTGACTCTACCTGGAGGTTGCCTTGCATGAGCCTGACCTTTTGAACTGATGCGCATCCGTCCGGTGACACGAGGCGCGCATATCGCTGTTCAGAAGCCTAGTCGCGCAAGACGCGGATAGACCCGGCGGTACACAACTGGCGGCAACCAGTTTTCCAATATTTCCTGCCGGCGCGATTGACGGTCGAACTGATCCTCGGTTCCCGGGCGAGGTTTGAAGATCGTCGAGTGTGCCTTGCGGCTAGGGTCCCAGGTCGCCGTGTAATAATAAAGTGCGATCGACTGGCGGGGTTCACCTTTGGGATGGTTCACTTTCTCAGGATTGCCGTGAAATGTGTTGGACCCGGTTGAAAAGCAGCACATGCGGTTGAACGTGGGCACGAAGCTTTTGATCTTCGTGCTCATATCATTGCTCCAGATCTCGAAGGAACCACCCCATTCTTCGCGCCAGTCATCGTTGAGATAGATCAACACGTTCAGCCGACGTTCAACCGACATTTGCTTGTGCAGATTGAAATCTGCGTGAATATCCAGATGGCCCCCGTTGCTAACGCGGTGGATACCTGCGCCTATGTAATAGGGATCTGGGATCAGACCCTTGATCCCGGTCATTCCCTCGAGAAACTGGATGAAGGGGCGCGAGTTGAAGGCATGAAACAACTCACGCGAATAGGTCGGTAAACGTTCGGGATTGTACTGGGTTTTCAGGTTCTCCTGCGCGCGCTGAAATGTGTCACTGTCTTCGTTTTCCTCAAGCGACATCAAATCCTTCTGAACTTTGCGCAAAACCTCTTCAGGCAGAAAATTGTCGATGCAAATGTGATTGTAGGGCTGACCGCTCTGATATTCTTCTGCAAAGGGCGCAGCAGCCGCGCGGGCACTTTCAGTGCTGATACTCAAACGTTCGGGATCAATTTGATAGATCGCCATCTTCTTTTCCTATTTTAACAATAACGAAACTCTAATTACCGGCCAGCCGCTGCTGTTACAGAGCAAGGTAGGGATCGAAGTCTTCTACCAGAAATATGAGGGGATGCCCCCCTATTCCGCAATGTGACATATCCATCCGACGCTGACAAATACATGATTTGGATCAATGACCCAGTCTCCGACCAAAAGTTTCGCATTGCGCGACAATTGAATTTACCTCTCTAGATCGCTGAAATCCCTGATTCCGCGCTGAGGAACATGGAGATAACGAACCATCTTGGACCCAATTGCGATCTGTTACCTAATTTACAGTGGTGCAACCCTATTTCTGCCAATATTACTGGGTTAATCGTTTGTGAGTTCTTGTCCGTCGACTAAGAGTTATTCCTGTTTATGCCCAGTTTGTTCATTGTTGGTACTGGTTACGTCGCGGATTTGTATCTGCGCTCACTCAGGCTCTACCCTGAAATCGAAATTGCAGGATGTTATGACCGTGACCCCAGTCGTCTGGCCGCGTTTTGTGAACATTGGTCTTTGCCGGCAATCGACAGCCTGTCTGCTTTGATGGAGCAGGGCGAACAGGGTGATGTGTTGCTGAACCTGACCAACCCGTCCTCGCATTACGAGGTTTCCTCCGCAGCGCTGAAGGCCGGTTTTCACGTCTATTCTGAAAAACCATTGGCGATGCAAATGGAGCAGGCGCATGCACTGACCGAATTGGCAGAAAGCCTAAATCTGCGCCTGGCATCGGCACCCTGCAGTTTTTTGGGGGAAGCTCCGCAAACAATCTGGGCCGGGCTGCGCGCTGATTTGCTTGGACCCGTCCGGTTGATTTATGCTGAGATGGATGACGATTTCATTTCGCAGGCTCCCTACGGGAAGTGGATGTCTGAAAGTGGAGCTCCCTGGCCCGCGAAGGACGAGTTTGAGACCGGATGCACGTTGGAACATGCCGGTTACTACCTTGCCTGGCTGCTACCGATGTTCGGGCCTGTCAGAACCGTTGTGGCGGCCTCGGCCGGGTTGGCTGATGTTTCGGATGTCACGACAAATGCGGCACCGGACTTTTCCGTGGGAACGTTGTTTTTCGAGAGTGGAGTGGTCGCGCGACTGACATGCTCGATCTTGGCCGTGCACAACCACGAACTCAGGATCATAGGCGACAAGGGCGTGATCGAGATGGACGAATGCTGGAACAACTCCGCCCCTGTCCGCTTAAGGAAACGGTTCAATTTGCGTCGGCGGCTAGTAAATGCGCCGGTGGCGCGGCGGCTCAAGCTCAAGGGCCCAACTCATGCCAAATTGGGTCGCAAGGGAGCCGCAACGATGAATTTCGCCCTGGGTGTTGTTGAACTGTTTGATGCCATCCTCGAAAATCGCCCCTGCCGGCTTTCCTCCGATCTATCGCTGCATATGAATGAGGTTACTCTGGCCCTACAAAACGCGGGAGAGCACGCCGGGTCGGTCACAATGAAAACCCGCTTCGATCCAGTGGCCCCGATGCCCTGGGCCGAAAGTCTGGCAAGCTAAACTATGTACGATATCTCGGTCATTATTCCTGCCAATAACGAGGAGGCCTACATCAGTAACTGTCTTGAGGCCGTTTTGGCACAAGTGACTGAACAGGCAGCTGAAGTGATCGTATCGGCAAACGCCTGCACCGACGCAACGACCGAAATCGCCATCAGCTATAGCCAACGTTTCGCTGACCGGGGCTGGCATCTAACTGTACTGGACTCGGAAATCGGTGGAAAGCCGGGGGCGCTGAATAGAGCAGATGAAGTCGCGACCGGGGACATCAAGGTCTATCTTGATGCTGATGTCGTCATGTCTCCGCAGCTTCTGGACGAATTGGCGAAAGTGCTCAATCGTCCCGATCCCGCCTATGCCAGCGGAGCGCTGACCGTGACACGAGCCAAAAGCTGGATTACCCGCGCCTATGGGCGTATTTGGACCCGCCTTCCGTTCATGACAAACGGCGTGCCAGGGGCCGGTCTGTTTGCCGTCAACGCTGCGGGCCGCAAGCGTTGGGACCAGTTTCCTCAGATAATCTCCGACGACACCTTTGTGCGATTGCAGTTCACACCGAAAGAACGCTTGCCAGCGGAGGCGCCTTATTACTGGCCCCTAGTTGAAGGATTCACCGCGCTGGTGCGTGTGCGAAGGCGACAGGATGCGGGTGTGTCCGAACTTGCTCGGCTTTATCCCGGCATTTTGGACCGTGAGGGCAAGGACCGGTTGACAGCGGGTTATCTTGCGCGTCTCGCCCTGACTGACCCGGTCGGCTTCGGGGTCTATGTTGCAGTCAGCCTTGCGGTGCGCCGTCGGAACAGTGGCGAATGGAGCCGGGGCCGATGAAACCAAAACAAGCCCTTTCGCAAGCTTGGGATGTAATCATCATCGGCGCTGGCATGGGCGGCGGGCTGGCAGGGCGTCGCCTGACCGAGCGCGGCCTGTCGGTTCTGTTTCTGGAAAAAGGCGTGGCCGGCTATCGCAATGAACGCCAATCCTATTCTGATGGTGGCGATCCACTGGCCCGGCGGTTGCGCGGTTACTGGCCCAAACCGGTGGAGGCGCATGACGGTTCTAAAGTCTCACACTACTTCGCTCCGCTAGGCAGTGGAGTTGGTGGATCTTCTGTCTTTTACGCTGCGGCGCTCGAGCGACCGGAACCGCATGATCTGGACGCAATGCCCGGCTTGGACCACCCCACCGGAGGATGGCCTGTCGGGTTCCAGTCCTTTCTACCTTACTTCGATCAGGCTGAAGACATCCTTTATGTGCGCGGTGGCGTTGATCCCTTGTCGTCTGTCCCATCTGTCAAACTGCATCCAGCACCCGAATTCACCCCCGAAGAACAGGCGATGATCGAAGATTTTTGTAGTCGTGGGATGCACCCCTATTATTCGCACATTGCCCGGAAGGCCCTTGCGGGGTGCACCAATTGTCTTGCGGGCAAATGTCCGCGCGCCTGCAAGATGGACGGCCGCTCGGCCGGAGTCGAACCCGCTCTTGCCAGCGGCCACGCCGCCTTGATCACGGAATGCGATGTCGAGGAGTTGTGCGAAGATCAACCCGGTCAGATCACCAGTTTACGCGTCCGCCATGAAGGTGAAAACTATATGCTGAGGGCTCGCACTTATGTTCTAGCCGCCGGTTCCTTTGGCTCGCCCACGCTCTTGTTGCGCTCGACCGGACGCGATGCGGCGGGATGCGCCAATTCAAGTGATTGGGTCGGACGCGGCCTGATGTTCCACATCGATAACTTCTTTGCCGTCTGGCCCCGGCGCGGCGCAAAACCCATCGGCAACAGCCGGGCTGTGTCCACCCGAGATTTCTATGTAGTGAATGGCGAGCGTAACGGTCTGGTTCAATCGATGGGCTATGAAGCAAATTACGGTACTATCCTGCGGTTTTTGCTGATGCAATATGAACGCTCCCGCTTTGCCAAATACAAGAAATTGCGCCGTCTTTTGAACTTCCCCGCCTTGCTGGCGGAAAAACTGTTCGGAAATGCGGATGTCTTTGTCGCCCAGATGGAGGATTTTCCGGTTCGCGAAAATCGCGTGATACTGAACGCCAAAGACCCCGAGGTCTTCACCTTCGAATACAAGGTCGCGCGGGATGTGTTTACGCGACAGGTCGGTTTACGCCGTGCCATCCGTCGGGCGGTCGGCTGGTGGCGGATGATGTTTCTGTCTATCAAGCCCATTGTCAATGTTGGTCATCCGCTTGGCACGTTACGCTTTGGAAATGATCCCGCAACATCGGTGCTAGACCCCGATTGCAAGGCCCATGACCTGCAAAATCTGTATGTAGCGGACGGGTCGTTCATGCCGACATCCATGGGGGTGAATCCCAGCCTGACAATTGCCGCGAATGCCTTGAGAGTTGCGGACATAATCGCGGACCGGGCCGAGCAGGCAAAACACAAAACGGAGGCTACATGACAGATACAAGCGACCGTATTCGCGAAGGAATTGCCGTTGTCACTGGCGCAGGTGCGGGTTTGGGCCGTGAGCTGAGCCGAAGGTTTGTTGCCGAAGGCGTCCGCGTTGCTGGGATCGGGCGCAACCCTGACCCCTTGTCCGATCTTGCGGCCGAATTGGGCGAAGCGTTCATGCCGGTCACCGCAGATGTCGCGGACCCAGAAGCCGTTGCGCACGCATTCAAGGACATTGAGGCCGCTGCAGGGGTTCCTACAATACTGATCAACAATGCCGCCGTCTATCCCCGCCGGGACCTTCTGGACGAAACACCAGAAAGCTTCATGCAATCGGTGAACATTAATCTCGGCGGTGTATTCTACTGCTGCCATGCAGTCCTGCCTGGAATGGTCGAGCGCGGATACGGGCGTATCGTCAACCTCAGCACCTTTGCACATATCGCACCTGCCCCAACAGCGGCGGCTTATTCTGTGACCAAAGGGGCAGCACAGACTTTGACCAAGTCACTCGTGGCCGATCTTTCGGATCGCTTCCCCGATATCGTCATCAACGACTGGATTCCCGGAGCACTTAAAACGCGAATGGGCATTCCCGACGGGATCGAACCGGCAGACGCGGCCAAATGGGGTGTTAGGCTCGCCCTGTGGCACGATCCCATGCTCACCGGACGACTGTTTGATCGGGATATCGAATTCCTCGAACCGATTTCATTGAAACGAAAATTTTTGAACAAGGTTACAGGCAAAAAGCGCGTCCCCTTGCGCTTGTCATGACCTCTAATTGAACGGCTGCATTCGCGGACCGTTGGAAAGGGATTAGAATGCGCATCGGACTAGTCACGCCCTCTTGGCCTGCCAGCGTTGCTGCAAATGGCATCGCCACCGCCGTTGCGCATATTGCTGATGGCCTGAAACATCACGGCCATCAGATCACGGTGATCCCCCACGCGGGTGCGGTCCATGATGACCCGGATGTGGTCAATCTGCCCGAGCCGCGCGCGTGGACATGGTCCGAGAAACTGATTGGCCGATTTGGCCGCAATACCGCCTCGATCCCCATTCGGGCCGAACAGATCGCGCAGGCCGTGAATCAGGCCATCAAGACACGCGGAATCGAAGCCCTGATCATGGAAGAAACCAACGGCATCGCCGGCATGGTACAAAAACATGTGCCGATCCCTGTGATCGTTACTCTGCATGGACCCATTGAGCTATACACCGACTTTCTGCCGGAAAAACCAGACGGATACGTCATAGGAACCCGGGTCAAACGTGAGGCTGAGACGTTTCGAACCTGTAGAGGAATTACCTCGCCCTCCCAAGCCGTGCTGGACCAGATGATCGCGCGCTATGGTGAGCCTGCCTGTCCCACCGCAATTGTCCCCAACCCAATGCCAATGGCCGCCCCAATCCCAGAAAAGGCGATCCGCGAGACGATCCGCAATATCCTGTTCATCGGCCGCTATGACTCGATCAAGGGCGGGGATACAGTGCTTGAGGCATTTCAACAGATCGCCGAACAGGACCCAAACGTGCGGCTGACCTTCGTTGGATCAGACCCCGGTGTCCCCCTGCCCGGGCAGGTGCTGCAGCACATGGATCAGGCCTTGTTGGCCTATCCCGAGGCCATTCGAAACCGTATCGACTATCGAGGGCAGTTGGACCGGGACGCGATCGACACCCTGCGGATGCAACACGGCATCACGCTCATTGCCTCTCGGTATGAGAACTTCCCCTATGCTGCACTTGAGGCATTGTCCTGCGGTGCACCAACGGTGGCGACGGCTGTCGGCGGCGTTCCCGAGATCGTTGAGGACGAGATATCTGGCCTGTTGGTGCCTTCCGGTGATCCCGAGGCTATGGCAAAAGCCTGTCTTCGCCTGATCTCAGACCCGGATCTAGCCGTTCGGCTAGGCGCCAAGGGCCGAACCGAAGTTGTGGACCGGTTCCAGCCTGAAACAATCGCGAAACACGTCGAGGCCCTTGTCCAAAAAGTTTTGAACAAAGCGTAACCCGCGTTCAGGTCAAAGCCTGCACAGCCCAGGCCATACCCCAACCCACCAACGCGCCCGCTGGAACCAATGGGATCAACCTGATCTCATGCAGGAGTGACACCCAGTTTTCGCGTCCACCCTTGATGAGCAACAGGGTGATCTCGGGGATGCGGTGCAAGGCAACCACGAACAGCGCTGCGGTGATCGAGTTAAAGCCCCAAATCGCAACCGACAGACCGATCCAAACGGTCGCGGCGCTGACAAGGCTCAGCATCGTCATTTCCCGGAACCGGCGCTGCGCGCTATATGCCTCGCGCAACAGGCCCGGTCCGATCAAAATTAAACCAATGGCGAGGATCTGAATCATACCGGCCACATCGGCGTATCGGTCATCGTAGAGAATACGCACAAGTGTCGGCGAAAACGTCATTAACGCACCGGCACCGAACATCGCCAGACCGTCAAAAAGAATGCGATAGCGGTAATACCGACGACGCAACGCCTCAGCCGCGTTGTCCTTCTGCAAGGCGGTGAAAACCTGCAGCCCCATCTGCGCGTGGATGGAATTCAAAAAGGTCTGAACCATATCCACGATCTGACGGGCAATGTAGTAAAATCCGAAAGAACTGGCGGACATGGCAAAGCCAAGAACAAAACGATCCGCCATAGTCATCACTGCCGTCAGGGCGGAATGGCCGATAATCCACTTGCCGCGGTCAATTATCACGCGAAAGTCTTTCCTGTTCCAGCGCATCCGCATCGCCGGCCCTTTGAACATTATGTAGCTGAGCGAAACCGTGATCAGGGCATTCGCGAAGTTGCCAAGCACCAAGGCCCAAATGTTTTTTAGCCAAAAGGCAAAGGCAATGGTCAGGACGGTTGTGCAAACCACAGTAATCAGCATCGCAATGCTGACCTCGCGGAATTTCATCTCGCGCTCATAGACAAACTTGGCGGGCGAAGCGAACCCGTTGATAATCGAAAACCCGCCAATCGCGGCTATCGCGTATGGCAGCGTCGGGTCGCCATAGCTGGATTGGATGTCAAACAACTGTGCATCTTGGCCCCACGCGACACAAAAACCCAGAAGGACGCACACCAGAAGGATTAGAACCCCACGCAAAATTTGTGCAGTCCAGCATGAACGCAGGAACCCATCATCCAACTCGCCTTCGCGAGTCAGGATAAGCGACCTAACCCCAAGATCGGAAAACATCTCAAGCACAAAGATAAAGGTCATCACGACCGCGAAGACCCCAAAAATCTCAGGCGTCAATATGCGCGTCAGAATAACGGTCGAAATGATCCGCGCCAGCACCTGCATAGCGAACACCATGGTTGACAGCGCTGCTGAGGCCAGAATCTTGTGCCTCAGACTTTCGCGGTCGGGCAACAGCCCGGATATGCGCTGGCCAATGAACTTCATTCCGAAACCCGCAGCACGCTAGAACCCGAACAGGTTGGCATCAGTGATGCCTTTGCGGACAAAGGCATCTTGGTCCGTCTCGGGAGCCCAGCCCAACACCTCTTTGGTGTGCTCATTGCTGAAAGGTGACAGATGTCCCCGCGATTTCCAGTCGCTGTAAGACTGATTTTTCAGATCGCGCAGACCCACCACATATCGTTTGAGAAGGTATTTGACGCTGCCGGACAGATAAAAGGTCCAGAACGCCCCTTTCTTGACCTCGATCCGCGCGCCCAAGGCCTGATGGATCGCGTCAAAATAGTCTCGCGCGCTCATCATTGGTTCGCCGATGAGGTTGAACGACTGACCCACGGCCTCGTCCTTGTCGATCATCGCGATCAACGCGTCTGAGATGTCGTCGATCAACACGAAAGGTAGGATGTTGTGCCCATCACCCCAGATCCGCACAGCACCGGCCCCGTGCCAGCGCCCAATACCCCAATGTTGCAGCGGCCCGCCTTCGCCGATCACAATTCCGGGGCGCGCGATCACCAGCGGCAACCCTTGCGTTCTGTGCATCTCCAAAAGCCGCTTTTCGCACTCAGCTTTTGACCGGGCATAGAGGTTGCGGTCGCTCATATCGTCACCAAAGCTGGTCTGTTCGGTGATTGTTTTTGCCGGATCGGACATGTCATAGGACGCAATGGTCCCGGTATAAATCAGCCTTTTGACACCGGCCTCCTGCGCCGCTTCGGCCACACGAACGGCCACACCGACATCGTTTTCCAGACAGCCCTCCCATGTGCTATCCAGCGACTTGGCAAGGTTGTAGACAACTTCGATCCCATCCATCGCGGCGATCAAGCCATCTTTGTTGCGCAACGAAACCGCAACGGTTTCAACCTGATCCGCAATGTCTTCAAAAGGTCCGTGGCGACCCCGGCTAAGCACCCGCACCTGACGGCCGGTTTTTACCAAGGCACGTGTCAGATGCCGTCCGATGAAACCGGTGCCGCCTATTACCATGACAGTGGGTTTCAAAGGAACGGACGGAACAACCGGGTCTGGGAGAGCGGTATATTCATCAGGGATCAATGCCGCAGTTTGCTCGATGGCCCCGATGACGGCACCGGCGGCCTCGGCCGAAAACCGGGCGTCCACCGGTGTATTGGACCGGATCGCTTCGTAGAACCGATCGAACGCTCCTATAAAGCTCAGCGCGTATGGGGATTTTCGGTTCAGCGAACTCAGTTGCCTGGCACCATTGACCACACCCTCGCGCAGATGCTGTCCTGCTAGACCCATTTGCTGACGAAATGGATTGATGACAATGTCCGATGTGTTCTCGCGTCGAATGGTCAATGTGTCGCTAGCATAGTCAAGCCGCGCCATGGCCGAAGACCCATGCACCACAACCGACCGGTCGTCCATAGTCTCGACCAATTCCAGATTGATCGTTAGATCGACATGCCCGGCCCGCGCTTGGATTTGCAGACTTTGCGGCCGCACCTGACCACCTTGCAAAGCCACTGGCTTTCCGACCTGCAACCGAAAATCCTGAAGCTCACCAAATAGATCAACCGCAAAAGCATAGAGGTGCGGGCCTAGTTCGAACAACAAATTTCGTGTTTCTTGCAGCATCCAAAGGCCATAAGGGCCGGATCGCAAAGGGGCCAAGGGAAAACGCCAGTTGAACTCGGCACTGTTGATGCGGCCCAGCGCGCCCGATCTACAGGTTTGTTTTAACCTCTCATACGAAGGCACGCCCAGGAAGTTATGACAGACGGCGGCCACACGCCCGGCTTCCTCGGCTGCCGACGCAACCACCTGGCAATCGGCTTGTGACAACGCAAAGGGTTTTTCGACCATAACGTGAAACCCTAGCTCAAGGCAGCGCTGCGCCAAATCAGCGTGGATATGCGGTGGGGTCAGGATATGGACCGCGTCACAAACATCGGCAGCGGCCATCTCCTCAATCGAAGTGAACGACTGCAAACCATAGGTGCCTGCGAAATCTGATGCCGCGCTAGGTGAGACATCACAGATCGCTGTGAGGGCAATACCTTTGCAGGCCCGCAATGCATTTGCGTGCCAGGTTGCGATATATCCGGCCCCGATCAAGCCGACACGAATTTGGTTCAGAGACATATTCTTTTTCAACATAAATAACTATTTATACTCGATTATTTTCATGGGCGCCGCCCGTTTTCGGCGCCACAGATAGGTCAGCATTCCAATAACATTGGGCAGTTTGGACAAGGTAAGTAGAACGGACTGACGCAACGCGGACTGGCGCGTTAGCCCGTCGCGCATGAGCCCCTTAGAGGTTCGCAGGTACGAAAGGATATAGACGACCAACACCGCTAGCGTGATCCAGACGGAGAGGGCAAGCCCGAGCAAGGCAACGATTGGAAGGAACGCACCAAAGAACCAGACGCGCTTGCGTTCGCGCGTAAAATACTCACGATGCAGATCGCCGACCTGCGCGAACCCGTGCCCGGTGCGCACCGCGCGCTTCCACCATTGCGAAAACCGGGTCATCTCGGCGTCGTGGCGGGTCATATTCAGCGGCAGGCGCTCGATCTTCCAGCCTGCCTTACGAATGCGCAAACAGAATTCATCATCCTCGGCCGCAATAACTGTATCATCAAATCCACCCACGCCGTCAAAGGCCTGAATCCGCACCATCATGTCGCCGCCGCAGGTCTGAATCGAACCCGCAGGGCGGTGCCATTCGAAATCACACAGCGCATTATAGACGCTCGCGTCAGGATGGATTTCCGCCCGCCAACCGGTGACAATCCCTAAGTCAGGGTTGGCGGCTAAAGCATCGGATGCCGCCTGGACCCACCCGGTTACAATTGCGCAGTCTCCGTCGATGAACTGAACAAAATCCAGCGGCTTGCTCAGCTCCTTCAACGCCGCACAGCCCGCGTTGCGGGCCCGTGCCGCGGTGAATGGGCGGGACAGGTCAAGCTCGACCACTTGTGCGCCTGCTTTGGTCGCCTGGTACACGCTGTCATCCGAAGAATTCGAGTCCACATAGACAACGGCGGCTACACCTTCAGGCACCGACGCTAGACAGCGAACTAGCCGTTCGCCCTCATTCCGACCAATCAGTACCAGACCAATTGAAGGTTTTTCACCGTTCATCTGGAAGCTCCTGATCTGTCGTGTTTATAAGCTTAGCCAATCGGCTGGCTTCGGTCTTCTGATTGAACTCTGCAGTTACCTTGGACCGGCCATCTTTTCCCATTCGAGCACGCAAATCAGAATCGCTCAAAAGGTCTCGCAGCCGTGCAGTAAGAGCATCGACATTACCAGGCGGAACAAGGTAGCCGCTGACCCCATCCTCGACCAGTTCAGAAATGCCGCCAACGCGGGTGGCAAGCACAGGCAGACCGCTGGCCATCGCCTCCATCAGCGTCACCGGAACACCTTCGGCGAAACTAGGCAGAACCAGCAAGTCGGCCTCGGACAACATATCGGCCACCTTGCTTTGCGAAAGGTATCCCGCAAACTTCACAACCGAACTGAGCCCGAGCGCATGTGTCCGCGCCTCAAGATCGCCGCGTTCTGGCCCATCACCAATCAACGTGACGCGCAGGTCCGGGACGTCCGGCGCCAAACGCGACAGCGCTTCCAGAAGAACCGGAACGCCTTTTACGCCCGCCAGCCGGCCAATAAAGAGAAGATGCGGGCGCGAGCGTTCAGTCGTGCCTTGGCTTAAGTATTTCTCAGGGGTTATGCCGCAGTGAACAATTTTCAACTTATCCCAATGCTGCGGATCTGAAAAAACCATGCACTGACTGCGGCAGAAATCGCTAATGCAGGCAACAAACTTAGCCTCTCCGATTTTTGCGTCGATCCGCCAGTGTTTTGGCTCGAAAAATACGTCCGGCCCATGGATTGTGAAGCTGAACGGTATGCCACTGATGCGACTGGTCAGCATGGCCACCGTACAAGTCGCCGTAGCGATGTGGTTGTGAAGGTGACGCACGTTCCGGCGATCCAAATGGTCCGCCAGCACAGCGGCTTCGGCAAAATAGAAGAGCTGATACAAAAGACCTTTCAAACCGGCGGGACGCGTCCTAAGGGCCAGCCCTAGTGAAGCAAAATACCGTCCCGGGGCCTTAACAAGCGCCTTTAGATGGCACCCGATCAGGCGCAGCGGTGATTTCGCAGCAGCAATGACATAAAACGTTTTCTCGAACTCTGCTTGTTGTTCAAGGCCTACATGATGCTCGACGCCCGTTTTGCGGATCGAGCAGGTTTCAACCTCGATCCCTTGATCCCGCAACGCAAAAATCTCTCGCTGAATGAACGTGTCGGTGGCACGCGGATACTCTCCAGTCAAATAGGCGATGGGTTGAGACGTGCTCATTGCTTCGACCCTTCGGGCAGCGATTGTGTCATCAGCTCAGCAAACGGTTTTTGTTTTGCGATATCAAAATGCTCATGCAGGCGGGTCGTCTCAAACCGCAGCGGTTTCATGCGCGCATGCAATGTGGGTGAGCGCAGTAGCCCGGGCAATTTTGTACCAACGACGGGTACCTTCTCCAACACTCTGCCAAAGGCGTCCAACAGACGCCAACTGACCGGAACCACGAAGCGCGGCCATCCTCCTTTGCGCAGCGCAGCAATATATCCGGCTCGATCAGGTCGGTCATCATCGATCACATTAATCACCTCGACACCGTCGGCAGGGGTTGCCGCGGCTTGCACCAAAACTTGCGCAGTATGACTGACGTAGCTAACCGGAACCTCCCCGCGGCGTTCCATTTCCAGCAGCACAGGCCCGACCGGATACCCAAGATGCCCGTTCCAAAGATGCCCCGGTCCAAACACCGCCCCGGGGCGTAAGACCCACAAGTCAAATCCTGCGGCCTTAGCAGCTGTACGTACCTGCTGTTCCTGTTGCAATTTCAGCCAGCAATAGGCATCACGCGACTGTGGCGCGGATTCAAGCGGGCTTTCTTCGTTCAGCACAGCCCCCGGAGGCAACTGTTTACCATCATAGACTGATAGCGAACTGACCAATACCAAACGCGGCGCAGGCGTGCATGCCGCCATCGCAGAGAGTACCGATCCGGTAATGGCCTTGGTTTCCACGACCTGGCGATCAGCCGGCCCACTCATTTTCGCCGCCGCGTGAATAATCGCGACACAACCCGACAACTGTTTCGCCAAAACGTCAGCCGCGTCTGGTCCGGCAAGATTCACCTCGACGACCTCAATGCCATGATCACTATCCCAGAATTGAGGAGCAGTTGCTGTATTGCGGACTACGGCGATCACTTCATAACCCGCTGCGCGGGCCGACTCGACGGTTTGACGACCGATGAAACCCCCTGCACCGGTTATACAAATCTTAAGACTTTTCATGACGCTATCACCAGACGTATGCCCTTGTGGCGTCTTTGCCTCAATTCAATTCCAATATCCACGTCACCAATCAACCTGACAAAATCAAAACAACTCAACCCTCTGCCTAAACGGGGAATTTGTCTATTTCGAGGGTTTTATAGAGTGAATCTACATTTATTCGAATGGCCGCGACCAGATTTTTCCCTCGCCTCTGAAAATTGCGCTTCAATGCCAAAAAGTTGTGCTATTGCAGTCGCAAGCGACTCTTTTGCATAGAGACATTGAGCGCGGACCGAGTTGAAACGTTGATCCAGACTAATCCCATGCTGCCGCAGCGGTACTTGATGTGGAGTTGTTTCACCTAGGTGTCGGTAGTGGAAGAGGCGATGCTAAGACGCCTTATCAGGATGCCGCGTTGATTGCCCTATGCTACGCTGAATGTCTAACGGCGTGAGACTTCGAAAATTGGCCTGATCGCTACCATCAATCCGCGCTACAGTTGTTTGAGAACTTTGCCGCAATCCGCGTTTATTCTGAGTTGCGCGATGACGCAGAACAGGACTGTCCGCCCAAGGGCGCACATCAACGTGTGTCCAGAAATCTCGCTGATCCAAATACGGATTCCGAGGCTTGCAATTAGATGCTTCACCTTACTGAGCAAAACCCGAACGACGTCAAACTCGGCTCTGCCCAATAGGATTTTCTCTCAATCAGAACACTTGAGAGGATTTCCGGCGTCACTAGGGTGGGTACAGCAACTCTAGCATCAAGGAAACGACGACGGTACTTCCGTCGCGGATAGATCAAACCTTGCGAAGTATGCTGATGAACCGGTTTCTGCCCACACTCTTGCCGGCTTGGTGGCCACCTTTCTCAGCGGCACAGATGAGCTACCAAGCCTCTTTTCAGATGCGAGCTTGGTTCATGTCTCTGCCAAAACGATATGTCGGGGATCAATTTGGCTGGATAGCGTTTCGGCGGAATCATTCGTCATATGCACAATCCGCAGAAGCTCCCGGCGGCCGCGTAGGTGGCAACGGCAGCTCCCAATGAAGCGCGGGAAAAAAACGCAACAACACTCAATGCGCCTCCTGTCATCAAACCAACCAGTATTGATCAGACGATTGTCACTCTTTCAGCCTCTTTAAACGCCAGAAGCCGCGTAGAAAAATCCCGCAGGATGAGAAAAAAATGAAATGTGGTACGAAAGTTTCCCTCCGCCGGGTACGTTAAAACCAGCGCCCCTGACGGAACGTGGAGTCGCCCTGAAAAAACGGGGTAACTTCGACACAGTCGGCAAGAAATCATGGTGGTCGTAAAGAAATTTCAGCAATGTGCCGCCAAAAGAGGGTACTCGTTTGTACAGCTATGACATTCAGTATCCTTCAGCAGGGATGAAAGAGTTTGGATATGAAATCAATCTACACGTTGCTTGCTTCGGTCTTGATTAGCCTTCTGGCCATACCAGCAATTGCACAGGAATACCGGTTTCAACCGGGGGACACTTTGCGAATTGAAGTGTTGGAAGACGAGACTCTGAACCGTGACATCCTTGTAGCTCCAGATGGACAGATTAACCTGCCACTGGCTGGTAACTTGCGGGCCGGTGGCCGGACGGCCGAACAAGTGCGCTCTGAATTGGCGGGCCGGCTGGCACCAAACTTCGCTTCACCCCCAAATGTCTTTGTTTCACTAGCCACGCTTAACGTTCCGGTTCCACCACTGCCTGACGAGACTATCAACGTTTATGTCATTGGCGAAGCGGGCTCACCCGGCCGTCATTCACCTGTTCGAGGTACGACCCTTTTGCAATTTTTTGGTGAAATGGGCGGCTTCTCTCGCTTTGCTGCGACCAAGAGGGTTATGCTGCGTCGGACGGACAATTCGGGACAGGAAAGGGTGTATCAGTTCAACTATGATGCGATGCTGGACGGAACAGGTACCGGCGGGGCCACAAGACTGGTGGATGGCGATGTCATCGTGATCCCGCAACGTCGTCTGTTCGAATAAACCGGAAAGTACCTGACTCTTGAACTGCAATCATGTCCAACATGCCCTGCTAGTCGGTGCCACATGTGTCGTGGTACTTTCAAGCAATAGAGCTATTGCACAATCTGTTGAATTGGACCCGGGCGGCACGCAGTACGAGTTTGGCATCGGCCAACGGGTCGAATCCGGTCGAAACCTTGGCCTGGATGTACCCGAAGAAGGACAGGGTACAATCCTATCGACCCTTTTGTCCTTTGGCATATCCAGCGAAACTCCGGTTCAAAGTTTCAGTTTAGATGCGGTTACCGCTCTACGTTGGTCCGACCTTCCGGACCAGGGCAGCGAATTCGACATCGGGGATTCAATATTTGATCTCGACTACGGCCGCGAAAGCGCCAATGCTGGCCTAGATCTTGGTCTGGATTTCTCAAGCTATGACATTGGGTTTCTGAGATCTTTACGAGATTTTGTCGATGAGGATGGTGTCATTGACCTCCCCCCGGATTTCGACGACCTGACAGGTGATGGGACACGGAGAGAATACGCGCTTGCCTTCCAAATGGACTTTGGACGTCAGGATTTGGTGAACTATTTTTTTCGATTTGATACGCTGAATATCGATTACATCGATCAGACCAATCCCGATCTTTTCGATGAATCCACCATCAGTGCTACCGCTGGAATAGGATTTCTCATTTCCCCCCGCACCACTGCTAGCATAGACTTTTTCGCTGAGCAGTTTGACCAAGACGATCCCGATGAAACCGATCGGCGGACTTGGGAAGTAGTTTTTGGACTGTCGCAGGAAATCAACGAAGCAAATCGGTTCGACGTTACACTGGGCTACACGGATATTAACGAACAGCGCGAAATCTCGGGCGACATTCTGGAAAGCGGCATTATCGGCAGCATCAATGCAGAGAGAGATCTGCCCAATGGCAACGTATTTTTCACGGCTGAATCCGAACTCGGCACCGCTGGACGACTGAACCGCGTGCGTGTCGGGCGCAGTCGCGACGTGGCAAATGGAAGTTTTAGCGCCAATTTGGGCGTCGCCGTTACCGGCGATGGAAAAACCGAGCCGATTGGTAGCATCTCTTACGTGCAGGAATTTGGTGAGGATGAGGTGCGCGTGTTCTTTGATCGCAACGTCGTCAACACAACCGATGACGTTTTTCGTGACGAATACATCTTGGACGTCGGCTACATCTTCGGACTTGGGCCGTCTTCACGCCTCGGGCTCGGAGCGACGCATATCCTGGGCGACGACACGGCGGTTGACCCGCGCACCCAGCGAACAGACTTAAATGCTGTGTACAGTTATGAGTTGGAGTCCCAATGGGTTATCAATACCGGCCTAAACTATCGAGTTCGTGACGAAGACGGGCTTGGGCGAGCCGAAAGCCCTCTTGCCTTTTTCTCGATCGGACGCAACTTTGCATGGCGCCCATAAGTGCGGCAAATTTCCTTCTGAGTTTCGCTTAACAAGCTGTCGCTGGACCTGGGCCCAGAATTTGCAACTGATGTGGCGCACACCATCGGTAGACTCAAAGCGAGACATCGTAACAATTTGGGAATTGCGGTGTTCAGACCAATTTGGCGACCTTAACACCATACACAATAAGTACGGCAGATCTGAGCGATTTGACTCCACCAATGTACCGGATGCGACGTTTAAAGAAGCGGTAGTTACCAATCCCGGAACAAAAATGGGGCCACATGCCAGTTTAAAATGGGGTTATTGGGGTTGAGCCGTGCCGCGCCTTGGCCGCGACCCTCACAAAGCTTCCGCTTACCAAGTGGCACTCGCCGCAGGCCAGTTCTGATCAGTTCGTTGTTTTGGATTTGCGGCTTTCGCGTAGGCGGAAACCTTCGTCGTTCATCTCAATAGTATGGCATGGTGAGCGAGCCTATGGCAGATGGCCCCTGTTTGGCTGTCAGTGCCCAAAGATCCCGTCCATTCGTCGAATTGCAGGTTTGATGTGATGATGATCGAACCACATTCATAGCGTTGGCTGATAACCTCGAACAGCAATTCGGCCTCGCGTGTTGCACAAATCGTTGCCTATGCGTGACTGGTCCTTCGAATTGGCTGCGGGATGCTGGGGTGGCTTTTAAATTCAACGCGTCGCGGCGGGACAGGTTTGCGATAGCAAAGTCCCGTGTGACGAACCGGGCGGAATACAACGAGGCGCTCCGCCTTCGTGGCGATGTGCGGTCTCGTTTGCCGAGGGCGCGATGTCTGGATGGTACGCCGCACGCAACGCCCATATCGACATGATCGCCGAGAAAGGTCGTAGAACTGGAAGAAGGCCGCCGGCTATGGCCAACGGCCACGCGGCGAGGCCCAGACCGGGCGCTAAAAACAAGTTAACGAATCAGAGCTGCGCAGCCGCAATTTGGAGACAAAGACAACCGAAACCGAGATCGCTGTCAAAATTCTCAACCGCATGGCTCATCTCGGTCATGCCACCTATAAACGTGTCGCACAACGCACCGGAGAAAGGAACAAATGCAGCCCAAACGCTATTCGGTCAACGCGGTTCTGTCCCGCCTAAATTTTTGCGTCAGAATTTCTCAGAGGATAGCGGTTGATATGATAGTATCTAGGCTAGGCTTTGTTCATTGATTTGACTTAAATATTTTCGCCACAGGTCTAAGGAGGCGCAATTGTGACGACACGACGCAATGTGCTTGCAGGTAGTCTGGCAACGGTCGCGTTGTCCGGATGCGGCTGGCGCGGACCCGATCGTGATGTCAGCGCCGAGGGCTTACCCGCTGTTCCGGTGGATATCCACAATCACATTTTCAATGCTACCGACGTACCTATCCCTGGATTTCTGGAACAGGTGTTGCTCCGTGACCCTGAAACCCCAGTCCCGGGGGGACCCTCAGTGGTGCGATCGCTGGTTGGTTTGATTGTCGACATCGTGTTGGCCGCGCAGCGTACACCAACTGCGTCGCAGGAGCTTGAGGACATCGAAGGGCTGGAGCGCCTAGTGATGCGCGATGGCGGCGATCTGTTGATAGAAGACCGAAGCGCCGTCGAAACCGGCTTACGCATACTCGAGGACAAAGTGGATGCGGCCGGGCGCAGGCGACTGGGTGCGTTTACTACCACGGGTACAATGCCAGACGAAACCGGTGATGAAGAGTTGTTTTCACTGTTGGCGGCGGAAACGAATGTCGCCGTGAACCCGGTTGGACTGGCTGGCAACATTCGCGAGGCTGGGCGCGAAGGAGAACAGGCACGCCAGATGGCCGATGCGATCTATCGCGACGAGACCATCCGCGAAGCACCCACTTTCAAAACGCTTTCAAAACGCACCAATCCGGATCAAAGTTTGGCGCAGACACTGCTTTGGGCGGGGCTGCTGACGCGCAGTCGCGTGGATATACTTGGCGAATTAATCCGCCTCTACGCACATCAAAGCGTCAATGCTGATCCCAACGATCCCACTGGGTCAAACGGGATCAAACTGTTCTCTCCATCGCTTGTTGATTTCACATATTGGTTGCGTTCGGGGCAAGACCGCGATGCCGATCTCACTGGGCGCGACATTACTGACCAGATCACGCTTTTGTCGAAAATGTCGAAACTGGAACGCGGTGCCCTTTTGCTGCCGTTTGCTCCTTTTTGCCCACTGCGGGCCGCTTATTACAAGAGAAACGGCAACCCGAACTGGTTGGGGACCATACAGAACGCCGTCGAGAGTCAGGGTTTCTCGGGCGTCAAGCTTTATCCACCCATGGGGTTTCTTCCACTGGGGAACAACGAATTTGACAAGCCCGGCGCACGAAGGCCTCGAGCCATGACAGACCTAGGTATCAAGGGTGCGGAGATCGATACCGAATTGCGTGCTCTTTACGATTGGTGCGCCGCCGAAGATGTTCCGATCAAGACGCATGGCAACAACTCGTTGGGGGCGGATGCTTGCACCGGGCAGAATGCCTCTGCTGCAAACTGGCGCCCAGTATTGGAGACCCGGGCTTGGCGCAATCTTCGCATCAACATTGCCCATTTCGGCGGGTTTGACGAGGAACGGTTTGAGGGTGATGACGGTTGCCCGACCGAAACAGAGGCTTACGAACGGCAGGCTGCCGCACTGATCGCGAAACATGAAAATCTCTATGTTGATCTGGGCTATTGGACCGACGTGACTGGTAGTAACCGGGACAGATCCACGGCGGTCACAAGATTACTGGATGCACTTCTGCGGAAGGAAGGTAAGCTGAAGCACCGGCTGATGTATGGCTCTGACTGGACGATGCTGGGCCGCGAGGACCAACATGCAAGCTATTACGACGATGTGCGAATTGCATTGAGCAAAACCATTCTGAGTGAAGATGAACAGGTCGCAATTCTGGGGTCCAACGCATTGAGGTATCTGGGGCTGGACCGCCGGGGCAAACAGTATGATCGGCTGACGCAATTCTTCAAGAATGCCCCACAATACGCGACGGTCATCTCGCTGATACGACCATCTTCGAACCTGGCGGCACTGGCCCGCGACGCATTCGGGCAGCGCTGACCGGTCGGTTGGTGTTGACGGATAAGGCACCTTTTTTAGGAATTTTCCAGATCAGCAGAAGACTGTGCTAGGATAGGGCAATCTTTCGGTGTCTGCACTTCCTGCCTGGATCCGGGCCGCACGCTTAGCGCCGAACGCTACAGTGTGGCCCGTGTGCAGTCTCAGGTCAGGTTGACGTTTCCCGAGCTAAGACATTTTCGCCTTTTAACGGAATTAAATTGGAATAATTGAAATGAAACTTAGTCTTCTCAAACAATTTCTCTGCACCGCACTGCCCTGTCTCGCTTTGTCGGTACCTGTCAATGCGCAAACAGTTTTTTTGGACCAGGGAGCTGACTGGACACCGGAAAGCCGTGAGACATTCTATACTCAAGATCAAGGATCGCGCCTAATTCCACTGGCCTGGATCGACGCGCTTGCTATACCGAGCGGAGAGCCCTTCTTGTACGACAGCTTGGCGCGCTATGGTTATCTTACCAATCCCAACGGGATCGATCCGCGCATTCCCGTGGGCTTTACAGTCGCCGGATCGCCAGATCATCTTGGCATGACATGCTCAGCCTGCCACACGCGTCAAATCGAGGTCAACGGGACCCCCTACCGTGTCGATGGCGGGCCGGGGATCGTCGACTTCCAGAGTTTTCTTGCCGACCTCAATGCAGCGATGGCCGCCGCGCTTGCAAATGACAGCTCGTTCACCGCCTTTGCAGATGCAGTTCTTGGCGCAGGCGCGACAGACACTGCCAAGGCCGAACTGCGTGTCGCTGCCGAACTGTGGCACCTGAGGTTTGACACGATCATAGGCCGGTCGCTACCGGACCCGGCCTGGGGTCCATCGCGGCTGGACGCGGTGTCGATGATTTTCAACCGCGTTGCCGGTTTGGATATGGGCGAGCCGCCAGATTATATCATCGCCGATAATATAGCTGTCGCGGATGCGCCCACTCGCTATCCGTTTCTGTGGAACGCGGCGCGGCAGGATCGGACTCAATGGCCTGGTTTTGCCGAGAATGGAACCGACCTGCTGGGGTTGGCGCGTAATCTTGGTGAAGTTTACGGCGTGTTTGGAATTTTTCACCCCGAAGTTCAATCTGGAGCATTTCGACTTAATCGGAACTACGTGAAGGTTAATTCTGCCAATTTCGACGGCCTGCGCCGGCTTGAAGATCTTATCTGGAAAATTGGCCCGCCCAAATGGCCTTGGGAGTTGAACCGTGGTCTTGCAGAACAAGGCAAAGAGGTTTTCGACCGCGACCCCGAAAACGGAGGGTGCAAGGAATGTCACGGGATTAAACGCGGCGACCGGCTGTGGACATGGGCGACGCCGGTTCAAGATGTGGGCACCGATACGGCCGAGTGTCGCATTCTGGAGCGTACCGTGGATACTGGTGCAATGAACGGCGCCAGAATTCCGGTACTCGGCGTGGACCTTGGCGCGCGCGCAAGCGCTTTCGATCTACTGAGCGCTTCGGTAATCGGCGCGATCATTCAAGATATCCTTAGCGTCGGAGATCAGTCGACGGTAGCGCTGACGGCGGAACCTGAGTTGCCATCAGGCGTCGTGGATGAGCTAAAGGGCGCGTTCCGTCTGGACAATCCTAACGCTTTGACCGCCGGAGGCTGCGCCTATGAGGCCCGCGTTCTCGAAGGTATCTGGGCTGCCGCGCCTTACCTTCACAATGGCTCTGTCGCCACGCTGGATGATCTTCTGAAACCGGCTGACCAACGGCGGGCGTCGTTCAAGATTGGCCCCAATTACGATATTGAGGCAGTGGGTCTGTCGGTCGAGCAGGATCGTTTCGACTATGAGCTTCAAACCACCGATTGCAACGATCTTGGCAGCGGCAACAGCAATTGCGGCCATGAATACGGTACCGATCTGACTGATGATGATCGCCGCGCACTGCTGGAATACTTGAAGTCGCTGTAGCGTGTACCTAATCGCCAGGTGTTGAGTTTGTCCCTTCCGATGTCGCGCCATCGGAAGGTGATTGGACTATGCCCTGTTGCTGCAGCCAATCGGTTATACCGCTCATCCGCACGGCGCGGTTTTCGGTCCATTCCTCAATCTGACCATCGTTGAACCCATAGTGATGCAGGCCGACCAATACTCCGTTCGCATTGAACACCGGCGAGCCGGATGAACCGCCTGCGGTATCGCATGTATGGCTGAAATCCGTTTCGTTTGCCCGACCATCAACCGGTAGCGCCATCACAGTGCAATTGATGAAGGAAATCTGCTTTTCGTTGCCGCCGGGATGCTGGATGATCGCCAGTTCCTCAGATATCGCCGCATCTGTGGCCACTGGATCGATGCTGTAAAAGCCGAATGTGTCGCCAGGAGTTCCATCCAGCCGGATCAGGCTGGCGTCGAGCTCAAAATTCACCAGCACTTCCTTCACTTCGGCACAGTCGAATTGCTGACCCAGTCGAAGACGGTTATCAGCGGTTCGTTCGTATCCGAAGACCGCAATTGCGCTGCGGCAGGTAGCGGCGTCCGCCACGCAGTGCTGGTTTGTCAGAAGGTGGTCCCGGTTGATAAGGGTCCCAGTACAGCTGCGTGGTTTACCACCCAGGAAAAAGGAAAGTTTGGCCACCGGCGCGCCCAAGTCGCGAATATATTGCGGCACGGCCGCGTCATTAATATGCGCGGTTTCATCCTCACCGCCCCAGATCGAATAAAGCGTGCCTGTTTCTGTCTCGATCGCCATTTCCTCAATCATCAATGACAGACCGTCAGGCCGTGTGTCCGAAAGCAACGAGATGACGACCCGCCCGCCGGGGAACATGCCGGTCCAACGCCCATCGGTTCCGATATCGGCAATGTCGTAAGACCGTCCTACGCCGTCCTCGCCTTCCAATTCGATTACCGCCGGCAACTCTGTGCCTTCGACCACGCGAAGAAACAACCGTATCGATTTCGCACCGACTTTGGAAAAGTCACTGCGCCACCAAATCGGACCATTGTCCCGAAAATCGTCACCGGTGATGTTTACAGACAGATCAAGTACGCGGCCATCCACATGTGGCTCAATTGCCTGCTCCTGCGCCGCAGCAGAGCTGCACATTAGCGCCAGACTGATAGCCGCCAGTCGTCTCACTCTAACAGTGCCGAAGTGTAGTCCACGACGTCTCCTAAGCGGAATTCGATCTCATCTCCACCACGCGGCTTGATCTTCCCCTGATGACTCAGAGTGTTCAGGTTGCAGCCGTCGACCCGCCGGAGTGGCTGATACCTGTTGTCCAAAGTGTCGCCCACATAATTGTCGTTCACGTACAGGATATATCTGTCGCGATTGGGCACATAGATCATTCGCCGGATCGAACCCCAGGCGTATTTCGTGACATCGCCGCTGGCTTGTAAGCATTGGATATGATCAACCGGAATCGCCTTGAGGCTGCCCTTGTAGGAAACTGGCCCGTTTTCTTGCTCGACAACGATCTGAGTGTCCACAACGTTGATGGCCCGACTTACGTTCAGGCGACCGGATTTCAGCTTGCTCTGCAGGCCAAGGAAATGATCGGCGGTGTATATCAACCGATCCTTGACGATTTTGGGGGCAAGCTTTTGCTCGATCAGATCAGGGTAAAGGAATTCAGCCGCCGAAAAAATAAGAGATGCGGCTGCCGTTACCTGAGGAGCAGCCTGGGAGGTTCCGGACATGCGGCCCAATCTGTCGCCGGGAATGGTGCTGAGTACGTTGTCGGCGATTGCACCAATGTGAAACTCGCTGTTGTAATTTGAGCCTTTGGTCTGATCCCGCTGCCAAAGCGAAGGGTTGCTTGGATCGCGGTCAAGCCCAACAACTGTAAGAACGTTGTCGAGCTGATGCATGCAAGCCGGAAAAATCCGGCAATCTTCGCTGACATCTTTGTTTTCATTCCCGGCCGCTGCCACCACAAGCATAGTACTGTCCAACGTGGCGATTTGGTCGCGCAGAAAGTCACTGCTGCCGACTTCTCGATCAAAACCCCAGCTCATATTGGCGATGCGCACGCCCTGGAATGCGTTGCTCTGTAGTTGTTGGATTACATTCAGGATGTCCGCGGGCGACGTGAACTCGCGGTTAATCGACCCAAAAATAACATTGGCTTCCGGATTGAGACCGACGATCCCACGCTGGTTCATAGGCGCGGAAATCAGGCCTACCACATGCAAACTGTGATCTCGGATTGGATGTGGGGCAGCCTCGATCTCGCCGCAAGTGTTAGCCCCCTCTGGCAGAGCGTCCAATGTCAGATCGCAGTGAGTCCCCGCGCCGTCGGCATCCAGCACCAGAATACCGACATTGCCGCGATACTCTTCTGGTAGTTCCTCCTGTTCGGCGAATGGATGCTGGATAAGACGGAACAGTTCAACCTGCTGATCAAACAGCGGCTCATCTCGCACACCAAAATCGCTGGCTCCGCCGATGCTGACGATGTTGCGTTCTAGCGATTGGATAGCCAAATCCGTGCGTGAAATGTCGGGCGCATGGCTTTCAAGTGTCAACCCGGACTGTTTTGCGCTGGGACCAGCGAATTCCGTTTCATTCTTGGGTTGCTCATCTCCCATTTTGCTGAGCAGATCATAATATTGCGACTGCTCTTCTGGGCGCAACGGAACTTGAACTGAAAGCCCTGCCACCGGCAAGACCACTGTCTGTGAGGTTGATCGGGTTTTTTTACCATAGAGTTGAGGATTCAATCGCTCGACTAGTGATTGGCAATCCGTCTCCCAGGCCGAGCAATCCACCATGTGACTTGGCGTATATTGCTTGGGCACCCAGTCCGAGGGCACTTGGGTTTTGGTCAGTAAGGTGTAGGATGAGAAGTCATAGTCCGGAATACGCACTTTCAAATCCGGATGCCCCCTGAACCGCCATCTTGATGGCGAGCTTTCCAAACCGCCTACATGGGCTGACAAGTCGAGTAGCTGTTTTTCACTGACCGGATAGCGTTCGCGGCTGCAAATATGTGTATTGAGATCGCACAACACGTTATCCAGATTTTGCGGGAAGTATGCACCAAAAAACACGCCTTCCTGCCGCATCAAACGTTCTAAAAACAACCCTTCAGGGTTTGGAACCTCGCGTGTGGCCAGGTTGCCCGTGTTGTAAAGTGTCTGATAAAGAAGCGAAATTTCGGCTGCTATTTTTACTTCGTCCCCCGGCGACGAACGCCAGTCAAGTTCCGCCAAAGGACGAGCCGTGACGATTTCTGCTAGTGCCGGCGTTCCCGCACTGGCCAAAGCAATCATCAGAACACGTAACATTTTCTACCTCCTCAAGGAGCAACAAAACTCAGGTCCAGCGAAAAACGGGCATCGGCAAAGCCATGCACCATGACGGATGCGACGCTGGCATTCATCGGAACATCCACGTCACAAACTTCTTCGGGTCCGTCGGCAAACGGTCGGCAGTCAAAGACGCTGAGCGCCGCAAGCGCATCGAATTTCAGATAAAGATCGGGGTCGCCTTCGCCCGATTGGTGCACGACAAAGCGGGTCCCCCCGACAACGTCAAATGGGCCGAAATTGACAGTTTCGCCTTGCGCAAGTGTTACCGGCCTCTCGGTGAGCGTTGTGGGCTGCCCCGACCCGCCCAGCACGACAGGTGTGCAGACTGCGGTGTCGATGACAAATCCGGGTGCCGGTCCGTAGAGGCAGGCAATCCCGTTCATGTCAGAATGTGTGAGCGTCAGCGAGAAATCCCCCTGACCGTTGCAATGCGGGTAATGCATAACCGACAACGCGTCGTAGTCTGTAACTTCGCGCCAGTCCTGATCTTCGAAACAGGTTCCGGCATCAGGGCGTGTATGTTCGTGCCGGAAGCCCAACACATGACCAAGCTCGTGTCGCAGAATGCCTCGTAGTGTCAGTGCTCCGTTGGGATCGAGCGTAAACGAGCTTGGATCCATTGCGACCGTGCGCCCCGACCTCACCTCGTTCGGGAAGAAGGCGACGGCCAAAAACTGACCGCCGAAATCGAACGGGCTCACGTCGAACAGGACATTGTTGTTCGAGGACGTACAGGCACTATCTTCGGTAGCCACGTGAATGAAGTCGATATCCGCCGCTGCTTCCCAAGCAGCTGTAGCACCTCCCATTTCCGCGACCATCGCGGAATAGTTGGGGCCGAAACCTGTATCAACACAGTAGGTCAGCGCCCGTTTCTGCGCATTACTCCACAGCAGATCGAGCCCGCCTTCTTGCGCCACGATAAGCTCTGGCACTTGGTCCCCCGTTGGTGGCACGACCAGAACATTTGCTTCGAAAAATTCACGCAGACGCTTTTCCCCTCGGATCGGGACATCGCCGTTAACGACCCACAAGTTGAGATTCTCGAAATGCGGGATCTGGGCCTTGAACTCTTCAAAACTCATTCCTGCAAATTGCTGGCGCGCTTCTTCGGCCAACTCACCCGAGGTGGCCCTACCCTCTTCGGGTGAAACCGCTTGCGCATAGGCAGGTCCAACAATCAGGCAGGATAAAACAGAATATAAAAATACACGCATACTTAACCTCCGCAAATAGTAGAGGATGACTTGCCTGGATGAATAATAATAGTGCAGGCCTCTTTCTACAGTATATCACAAACCTTGGGTTGAGTCGTCCTTTGCCATGAATCCTCAACCCCACTACTGGCTGCCTACGCTTTGCGATGCGTTGAAATGGACGTTAATTGCTCAATGCTCCGGAGGTTTCCACGGAAATCAATACGGTCCCGTCTTCCGCATCAAACCGGATTTCATAGCAATACTGATCCTCAACCGGAGCCTGACGGGGCAGAAAAAACCTACGCGGCGCATCTCCTGCCTGGCTGTTGAACGGTGTAGCAGGAAAGAACCCTATTCGATTGCGCACTTGGTTCTCTAGCGCGACGACCGAGAGATTTGCGTTTTGAGACCCTTGCGGATCAAACATGTCGACAACTAAAACTGCCCGCGCTGATGGATCGGGCGGGGCTTGGACACAGATCTCGGTCGTGTCACCCGGCCCCAACCGCAGTTTCTCGGCTTTATCGCCTTGCGCGAGCCAAAGCGCGGTTCCTGCAAGCAACAATCCAATCGCAGTAATCATCAGGCGCATTCAGGGTCAGACAATCGCAAGCTCCACTTCTTGCACCGCGACAGCCGACGCCTCGGCCGAGCCTTGCAGGGGCACTGGGACAAGTTGCACCGAAATGCTGTCACCAGACAATGCTCCTTCGGCGTCAAGTCGGCGTAGTGCGCTGGTCAGGTCAACGGCAACCGACCTGTTCATGTCCATGCCATCATGGGTCTTGGTCGGCCCGAAGAACCCAACGGATGTCACGAAGTTGGGGTTGCCCACGGCCTGCGTATCGGCTCCGGCCTCTGGCAGATTCACGAAGACCCGCAATTGTGTGCCATCGTTAGTCGGCTGGAGCCCGCGCAGGAACGCGTAGACCCGCTTTTCTTGGGCTCCTGCCGCAGTCAGAGCGTTGCTTGCATTCGGGTCGATCGCGGCGTTGAGCCGTTGCGCATTAGCACTAAGCTGAACATTGGCAGATTGGCCGGGGTCAATTGTGGCTTCAACCTCCTGCACCTCGCGCTGTACCAGTCCGGTCGCCGATCCCGGTGCACCATAGAGGTTGGCAAGATAGAGGTACCGCCCCGGATCGATGGGATCGACAACAGGTGGCGGCTCTAACCCGTAGGTATAGCCCAGTGGAACCACCTCAAGCAGTTCATTGACCGTATCGGTATAGCTGTTGCCGTCAGGATCAAAGAAATTGTCTGTAAACGGCATGTCCAGCCAAAGTTGATCGCTGCTGTTGGCATTGCCGTTTGCGTTCCATTGATCCCAGATTCGGTCAATGTTGCAGTGATGCATTTGGAATATAGGGTCCTGGGGTGAAGCGCCAGAACACATGAACGGCCCCAACACGATGCAATGCACGTTGTTGTGTGGGTTACTTTCCAACTCGCCCTGCGTTCCATTCATCATGATCCACATTGGCGAGGTATCGACCTGGCCGGCCGGACGAGATGAGCCGAATTCCTCGAAGGTCTGGCTTCCATAGATTGTGTCCATGACGTCTTGTCCGGTGATATCCTCACCCAGTTCATCTCCGGTACCAAGATTCCGCCCTTCCACGAACAATGGGTTAGGCTGACCATCAAATTCGGCGTCACCAAAGGCAGCCGGGAATCCGGGGTTCGCAGTCCAGTCCCAATAGGGCATCGCGAAATCGGTGTTTCCGGTCAATGCCCGAGCGGCCTGTTCGTACATGCGGATGTAACTGCGATGCCATGGAAGGAAATACCAGTTCCCGTGCGGACACAGGTTGAACCCCACTGTGAAATCTCCGTGGATATTGGCAAAACCTTCCCAACTCACATTTTGACCGTCCCGCGTTGGGTCCTTCATCATGGTTACGAAACTGCGCAGGGTAACTAGGTCGGGATCATCAAGATCCATATCGGCTAGGCTGCGCCGTAAAGGTGTCCCGGTCTGCGCCGCTGCCCGCAAGCCGGGCAAAGTACCCGAGAAAACTACCGCGCCATAGGCGGCGGTGCGTGCTAGAAAAACTCTGCGCTTCATGGTCAATCTCCTCGTTGAAAATTCTCTATTCTTCCCTCGCGTCTTATCCGGCCGCATCGGCTCTGAAATTGCATTTGGTAGATCGCCGACTGAGGCGGTGCCTGACGAGATAGAATTTGAACAATTCAACTGTCTGGACGGAACGGGTCAGCCCCGATCTTACTTGTGAAAACCGCGTAAATTACGCGGCCACTAGTTTCTTGCCGCCGACAAACTCAAAGATTTATCAATCTCAATCGGCTGCAACCGGCAGTTACTGTTCGATATAATACCACACGCAACAGTTACCTGGCTAAGGTTTTCTCGTTGCAGGTTTGTCGGGTTAGTTGGGCAGTGGCCCGAGTCAGCTTACGTCATTGTGTGAAAGGGAAGGCCGATACGCAGTTATTCATTGAATGGGAGGGCGACTTTGCGAGCGCGCTGCCAAGGCTACGTGCTCAAGCCCAGGCAGGCGATTTTTGACCGAAGGTGAGGTACGGGAGAAAGGCGCCGTTGTGCAATACGAGGTTGTTGGCGACGAAACTGCCCTGTTGTTTTCGATAAATTTCGCTGAATTCGATCTAGGGTCCAACTGCTACATTCAGATAAGCGGGACCGAGAATGACGCACCATCCAAACACCGCGTCCTCGTCAAAACAGACCGCTACATCGCCACGCAGGCGGAGCGCCTCGTTGTATTCCGCCCAGTTCGTCATACGAGATTTTGCTTTTGCAAACCTATCCCGCCGCGACGCATTGAAATTGAAACGCACCCCAGCGCCCCGCAGTCCAATCGAAGGACCAGCCGCGCGCCGGAAACGATCTGTGCGACACGCTCGACCGGATCATCGCTCAATAACCTGATGGGTTCTTCGTTTGCCAGTTCCAAGCTGTTCTACAAACGTCGACTAGATCTTTCTCAGCCCTCCATCCCAGCAATTTTTGTGCTTTGGATACTTTGGCAAAACTGCGCGCCACGTCACCTTCGCGTTTTCCTTTGATTTGGAAGGGGATTTCTCTGTTTGATGCTTCTTCGAACGCTTTCACCATTTCAAGAACCGTAACGCCTTTTCCGGTCCCGACGTTGATTGCTTCACATCCTCGGTTATCGAGAGCAAACTTAACTGCCTGAATATGGGCTGCCGCCAGATCATCGATATGGATGTAATCACGTTCGCCCGTGCCATCCCGCGTTTCATAGTCGTTGCCAAAAATGCTGAGTTCCTTGAGGCGGCCAACGGCAACCTGAGAAATGTAGGGCAGGAGATTATTGGGAATGGTGCGCGGATCTTCCCCGATTTCGCCGGATTCATCCGCTCCAACTGGATTAAAGTAACGCAACAGAACAGCGCTCGCGTCTGATTGTGAAGCAACCCAGTCGCGTATGATTTCCTCAATAAAGTACTTTGTACGACCATATGGGTTGGTAGGGTTTAGTGGATGATCTTCGTCATAGGGAAGGTACTGTGCCTCGCCGTAAACGGTAGCTGAGGATGAGAAGACAATTTTTTTGCAACCGAAACGCTGCATGCAATCAAGAAGGCCGATGCTGCCGGAAACATTCTGGTCGTAGTAAAGGAGTGGTTTTTCGTTGGATTCTCCAACTGCCTTCAATCCTGCAAAGTGAATGACCGCATCGGGTCGAAACGAGTCAAAGACCGAGTCAAGCACGTTGGGCTCGCGATAGTCGCCGACATGGGTCTCAAAGTTCGAATTGCTAAGTTTTTGAACCCGGCGCAACGCTTCAGGAGAGCTGTTGGAGAAGTTATCTAATGCCATTACGGCATTTCTGCCATCTTGCAGCAGCTTTAACAGAGTATGGCTTCCGATATACCCAGCGCCGCCGGTCAAAAGTACACGCATTCTAACTGCTTCCTTGTCGCTTTGTCTTGCCAGAGCGGTTCCTGAGCCCCAAACGTCCATACACTAACGTTTTTGCATCCGCCACAAATTGGTTTGAGCTGGGAGCGGGCGACTTGTCCATTGTCATCGCACTAGAGGTTTTTTGTCTGACGTCTGGGCCACTGAGACTGTTTAGGTCGATTTGGTAAGAAAGGGTTTCTGGCACATCGTGACCGCCCAAGTTGCTATTAATCAAACTGGCCAGCTCATCCCGCGCGGTGGCATCCTGCGCGTGGATATCCGCCCCGTCCAGCATGTACAGAAAAAACGCCGCTTAGCATGATGGTCTGGTTTTTGGAGGGAACTGCTAAAACCACTTAACCGCTCGCCTCAGTAATCTCAAGCGCGTCGGCACCTATCCAGACGATGAAAATCGGGGCGCTGGTTGGGTCGAAATCATTGATGACAATGTTGCTGCCCGAAGCCCATGTCACCACGATATCGGCGTTTTCCTTGGAAAGGACCGGATTGTTGAACTCACCTCAAGACCCGTGCGCGGGGGGGGCGTCGGATCACGCCCTTTCTGGGGTTCGAACCGTTCGATTCAGTTGTTTCTCCAGTTGGCGGGACAATAGCCTGAGCAATTTCATTCACACATTTCTGAAAGAAATTTGCGGCAGAACCGTCAACAGGCAAAGGTTTGCAAGAGTGCCTGGCTGCCCAACGCAAAAAAGCCATCCCAAATGCAGTGCTCATTATTTTGATATTTTGCACACTTCTATAAATTTGCTTCTCTGCCCTCCTCTCTACCAGCCTCCTGCACCTCAACTATTGCCTATTCAAATTGCTCACAAAGTTGGTTCACCAAGGCTTCCGCATCCGCCAGCGCCAGTTCACGCCCCTTGATTTTTAGCCGCAATTCACCGGATGCGACTTCTGCCAAAACCTCTCCTCCACCTTTCAATGGTCTCTTTGGGAGGCGTAGAACTTCTGTCGGGCGACCACCTCGGCTTTTGCTCTGAGACGCATCCGACGAGTCACTCATTGCTTTTTCAAGGATACCCCATTCGGCCTTAGCATCCAGTGGACCTATTCCTGCCAAAGCGTCGCGAAGTACCGCTTGCGCCCCGCTTCGAATGGCCGATGCCAGCTTTAGGCCCGCCTTCTCTGACAAGGCGACCGGGTGCTGGAGAAGATCGCCTAGGCTTTCATGGACCATTGCAAAGCTTCGGACCTTTGAACGCTTTGCTTTTGACGCAGCGGCGAACAGCACATCAACAGCCGCTTCAGTCGACGGGAAAACCCCCTGCCCTGCCGCCAGAACGGCTATGCGTCCTCTCTCATATGGTGTGAGATTGGCGCGAAGCTCGTTCTCTTCGACCATGGAGACATAGGCGCCCTGCCCCGTCCCCGCGTTGCGAACAAAAGCTGGGATTTCGGCGAAACGAGGATCCGTGCCGGCTAACCTTCGGAACGCTTCAAGTCGCCGAAATCCGGAAATCAGACCGAAACCATCCCCTTCGGGCGTAACCTCAATCGGCGTTCTCAGCCCATTGACGCGAAGAGATTCCAGAAGCTCTGCCATGGCTTCTTCATCTTCGACCATGCGGTCACGTCGGATGAAATCGGCGTCGATCTGGTCAAGTGGCAGCATCTGGGCCACCAACCCGGCCTCTTGTGCATCTCGCCACCGTGCAGCATCGCCCTGGTCCTGAGCCAGCGCAACACGGTCTGTAACAGCTGCCATTCCCCCAAGCGATGCTGCTTCGGCCGCGACTTGGGCGATGGGTGGCGGAGCGGATTTGGTCTCAAAGGGGCTGACCGAGGGTTTCGCCGCGAAACCGGCCTCTAGTTGTTCAAGCGCCTCTGTATCTGGTGCAATCAGTCTTCTGCGTTTAGCCATCTGCCTGTCCTCCCATCTGCGCATCGCGCCACCAGCATCCGATCAGAACTTCTTTGAATTCAGCATAGGTTCTGTCGAAGGTCTCACGTCCGCGCACATATGTCTCGCGGTTGAAATCGCGATAATCCGCTTCGTATATGCCGTTCACTTGTTCGCCCGCCTGCCCGACCAGCGCCGTATAGTCCTGCCTGTAGGCATTCATGAAATCCCCGAAATACGCCTGAATGACATTGGCCATATCGGTCTGCTGGCTTGCGTCAAACCGCGTGATGATCGCGCGTACTACATCCCATTCGAACTTCAGTTCGGGTAAACCCGCCGCACGTTGCGCTGCGTTCTCACCATCTTCGATACTGGCGAATGTCGTATAGAGCATATCGAAGAAACGACCGGTGGAATCGAATTCCAGGAACGAAGCCCCCAGCGGCACCAACAAAATGTCAGCCGCAGCCAACGCATTTATAGTTAGGTACCCAAGAGCAGGAGGCGTATCCAGGAAGACAACGTCATAGTCATTCAAAACGCCTTCATCCTGGAGGAAATTCGTCAAACCGTCCCACAAGGGCCAGCTTCTCAGGCCCATACGCCAGACGGGGATCTGGAACTCGGCCCAATATAGGTTCAGCTGCGCGCCGATCAGGTCGATATTGGGCCAGTGCGTTTTTTGAATCACGTCCTGGGGCGTGGTTTTCAAAGCCTCCTGCAGAGTTTCATCCAGAGGAATTTCGGGTTGCGCCGCAGCCGATCGGACGCGATTTTCCTCCTGCACCGCGCGCGCATAGTCTTTAGCGACTAAGGGAAAGACGGTTTGCCACTCATCAGCAACCTGGCCTCCGAGTATGGATGTCATCGAACCTTGGCTATCCAGGTCGATAACCAAGACCTTATACCCATCCAGGGCTGCGGACATGGCCAGATGCGCGGCAGTGGATGTCTTGCCGACACCTCCTTTGAAATTGGCTACTGCCACGACCTTGGCTGGCAGGCCTTCGGGTCGGTAGGGCAGGTATTCCTTGGTGCTTACACCTTCCGCCGCAAAGTGCTTGCGCAGCGTTAGTACATCTTCAAGGGTGAACCACTTAGAGCCCGCCTCACCTTCGCCTTGTGGCAAATCTGGGTTCGCTTTTAAAACACGCCGCAGATGAGCCGGAGCAACCGGAATCAGATATTTTGTGATTTCCCAAATTGAAAATCGGCGCAGTCGCTTTTCACCATCCGGCGCATAGCCTCTACGGGCAAGGTCTTCGCGTCCTTTTGCACAGAAAGCCGCTGCTTTTGCGAATCGAGATGTCCCGATAGGATTAGGCAACTTCGTCGCTGCGATTTCCGGATCGAGGTTCAAATATGGGGGCAGGGGAGGTTGGTTGGTTTTACTCACTGTCGATGCCTCAGAAAATGTTCGTCTTTGCGACGTATATCGGGAAATGTAGCGAACATTATTGGAGATGACTATCCTCTTCCGATGTTTTTTCCACAGTTGATTACAGCAAGAGGCGGTTTCGTGGCGAAACTAAACATAATGAAAGGAAATCAGCACAAAAAAACGTTTTATTTTTTTAGATGTTTTAGAATCTTTATCTTGGAATAACATAATAAAAACAATGTAATAGATATACTTGAGTATCCAAATACGGTTCCAAAAGAACCATTTTACGGGATCATGGGTATCCGTTTACAGGACACCAGGCGCCCAAGATCAGGAAGTAGGGGACTGATTCTCGGGATACTGAAAATCCTCGGAAAACAGACACTATTTCGATGGGTTTTCTCGCTGAGGGCCGGGAACGAAGTCGGGATCGGACTCGGATTGATTCAATTTCTGTGGATAACTTGCGTGCGTGATTCTTAAGGTACCTGAATACGGGATTGCCTTCATCCCGTGTTTGGGTACCCAAAAACTATTGAAGCAAAGGTACCTTTTGTGTCAGGGTTTTTGCAAAATGAGCAGCCGGGCAGAATCATGCCGGATACACAATTGAACATGGATCAGCTTTCGGGCGCATTGCGTCGAGAGACTGTTAAGAAGAATGTCGCAGCGATACATATCAGCGGCAAACTTTCTCTGCTGCAGAGAAAGCTTTCGAATGTTTTGTTGATGAACGCCTATGATGCACTGACGACCGCGCAGACCCACACGATTGATGCGCGGACGCTTGCTATGATGGTCGGGTACAATTCAAACGACTTTGACACTCTGCGTGCCAGCCTGCGGGCATTGGCGGAAACAGTCGCGGAATGGGACATGCTGGATGAGCAGGGGCGCCAGGAATGGGGCGTCTCATCCCTGCTGAGTTTTGCCAAACTGAAGGGGGGAGTTTGCGAGTATTCATACTCACCCGCGCTGGCGCAAAAACTGTACGATCCGAAGATCTATGCGCTGATCAACGTGCAGATTCAGCGAAATTTCAGTTCCGGGCATGGGCTTGCTTTGTATGAAAACTGCTACCGATTTGTGCGGACAGGGTCGACTGGTTGGTGGCCCTTGGACGTGTTCCGTAAGCTCATGGGTGTTGATGGCAGTGATTATTACGCCAGTTTCAAACACCTCAACGCAAAGATCATCAAACCAGCAGTCACGGAGGTGAACAAAAGCTCGGATATTTTGATCGAGCCCGAGTTTCAAAAGAAGGGTAGAACCGTCACTGACATTCGTTTTCTAATCAAAGGTAATCCGCAAAAAGCGATGTTCGAGATCGACGATAGTGATGGGGTGCGCAATCTCGCCGTGTACAAAACTCTGAGGAAGCAGGGTGTGGCAGATCGCTTAGCGCGGCAATGGATCGCGGAGCACGGCGAAGACTATGTCCAGAAGAAGCTCGATTACGTAAAAGGGCAGGGCGGTGTAAAATCGACTGTCGGATACTTGTCGGCTGCTCTGCGGGATGACTACGAAGATCCGAAGGACATTCCAACACCCGAGCCTAGTCCAGAAGCCATCGAGGCAGCGCGTAAACGGGTTGCGGAAAAAGCCTCAGAAGAAAAGGCATATGCTGCCCGAACAGCCGAAAGGCAGGCAAGGGCACGCAAGCTTGCCATCGTAGAAGACCTGGTTTCGCGGCGAAACCCTACACAGCGAGATGCAGACAAGCGGTTGTTCTTAGCGGGTTTGGACAATGATCTCGACCGAGAGCATTTTCGATCTCATGGCTGGCGCTCGGGCTTGAACGCCACGGCGATCTTCGAGTTTTGGGAAGACCTGGAGCCAGAAGCGTTCGCTGTTTGACGCGCTGTCGTGATGTTCCTGACTGAAAGAAAAGCTGCCACCGAACTCGCGGCTCATACCTTCCGTACTGCAAATTAACGGAAGTGAAAGTATCTGGGCGTGAATTCAACTTTGCAGATCACGAGTGCCACCTTGCTTTCGTCTGGTGTTGTTGTCACTAAAGTGAATGTCTCGAACCTTAATTCTGTCGTGTGTGTCTTTTGTTGGAGCCATGGTTCTTTCCCACGACCTCACTAAGATGTTTCCCCGTGACCCCCTTCTTTGGGGTTGGGCCGCCTAAGCCAATCAGCATGTTTTCTTTGGCTATGATGCCTGCTGTGTTCGCTCCGCTCTTATCGACACAAACTGTCGCGCAAGATCACTGCGTTCAATCAATTGAGCGACGAGTTCTTGAGCGGTAGGTTTGTTTCGACGCTCTGAATGCATGAAACCCAGCGTATCGTCGTGTTTGTCCATAGCTCTGTAGAGAGTGACCCGCGCACCTTCGAAGGAGGTCATGAGTTGGCTTTCGACCGGTTGGGACTGAAGGTTCACCACATACTAAAACCAAACGGGGCAAAGCACAAAAAATGGCAATATCAGGGACTCTGATGCAATGCGCAAAAAGAGTAAAAAAGTACCATAAAGTTGCTTTCCATTTTATTTTTGGGCATTTGAAGGTTCTGTTGCATAGTTTTTGTTGAGTGCAATTGGGTTCTGTTGAATCTTTCGCAAACTCTTGGCTGTTTACGACGTCAGACGCTGCGGGTGAGTGGCGTTCGGTAAAACCCGTCGACAGTCAGTTCATGGTTTCCTTCGAAGGCACGCAATATCCGAAGGCTGTGATCCTGTTCGCGGTGTTTATCTATGAC
>NZ_JBQFPV010000015.1:0-92284 GCF_056536565.1 Ruegeria sp. CK3 | reverse complement strand
AGTGAAACACCCGGTCCCATCCCGAACCCGGAAGTTAAGCACTGCCGCGCCAATGGTACTTGGGCTTAAGCCCCGGGAGAGTAGGTCACCGCCAAACCTAGTAAAAGCCCAAACATCTCTCTAATACGATCAGCAGAACACGACCCGGCCTCATGTAGCGTAAGCGCTAGGCCACCAAAGTGTCGCGGGATGGAGCAGCCCGGTAGCTCGTCAGGCTCATAACCTGAAGGTCGCAGGTTCAAATCCTGCTCCCGCAACCAAAATCCAAACAGCCCGTTCAAACTACAATTGATCCACTGGATCAATCGCTAAACGTCCTTACCTCGTCAGGCTCATAACCTGAAGGTCAGAGGTCAAATCCTAACTCCAAAACCAATACTCTAGCTCAAATATCAAGTACTTAGCCTCGCACCACGCGAGGCTTTTCGGTTCCAGAAACACCGCTGGAAGCACTGTGAAAGCAAACGGAGCGGAAGTGAGGTGTGGTGAACGCGCAACAGAGGCTATTCGCACACATCCAAAAAGAAAGGTCGAGATGATAGCAAAGCGTACATTGCGCGCCATTTGAATGCTGCGGGTGCATTCGGCAGCTACAATCCCAGAGCGGACCCAACAGTATTCTGAAAATATTCCCGGTAGTTGATACACCCCCCAGCCTCAAAGCCTGTTGATCTAGCCAAGTTCGCCATAGTGCGCTTGAACAAACTCCAAACCTCAAGGCAGATTGGTTTTCTTGATTTCAATAAGTTATATTCGAATGTGATTACCTGAATGCGGGGAGGGGCAGGTGAACAGTTCTATTTCTGATGAGGCAATGGCAAGGCTCCCGTTTTGGGTAACACCCCCGGGGGAGACAGACGGTTTTCTGATCGTTGTTGGGTTGGTTCTAGTCATAGTGCTGATGGGTTTTGGTGCGCTTTACTTCACCGTACAGGCCATTCCAGACCGCATGGCAGCAGGTGCTCACAAAGTGCAAATGCAGTTAGTCGGTGTGCTTGGATTGATCTCCCTCTTCACCCTCAACAACGCTTTCTGGATCGCAGCAATTCTGATCGCCGCCGTGCCCTTGCATGAAATCTTTCCGCTCAAGACCGAAGTAGACATCTCGGAGAGCGAAGATGCTTGAGTTGGTCTTCTCTGCACTGATCACAATCGTCCCGGACTACCTTTATCGCCGCTACAAGCAGGGCAAGCGGTGGGGCCACGAAATAACCCTATTCAATGTCTGGTATGAATTGCGGTGGGGTTTGACCGCCTGTGCAATATTGGCTGTGACGCTGATCACGGTGATCTTCTATTTCCACCCCTCAACGCGGAATGTCTCAGCTGCATTTCGCACAGTTACCATTCTGTCGGATCGCGTGGGGCGGGTCGCGGAAGTCTACGTTGCCAATAATGAGGACGTTATGGCTGGCGAGCCGATTTTCCGACTGGACACCACACGGCAGGAGGCAGCAGCAGAAACGGCTCAGCGACGTATCGAGGAGATTGAGGCGGCTTTAGGCCTGACCGCAACGGAAGTTGCGCGTGCCACCGCCAGGGTTGAGGCGACAGAAGCTGACCTTGCTCAGGCGACGAGTGATTTGGAGCGACGTCTGGAGCTTGCGGAGCGAAACAACACCGTTGTTAGTGAGCAGGAACTGGAACGGTTGCAAACCGCAGTGACCGGCGCAGAAAGTCAGCGCGCAGCCGCTATTGCCTCGTTAGACGGTGCCAAATTGCGCCAAACCACACTTCTCCCTGCACAGCTTGAAACTGCGCGTGCGGTTTTGAGAGAGGCTGAGAATGAGATATCAAAATCCACCGTATTTGCCGAGGTGGATGGGACGGTAACGCAATTTCTCCTCAAGCAGGGTGATATCGTTAATCCAATTCTACGCCCTGCCGGGGTTTTGGTGCCTGAGGTTACCGGACAGGGGCGTTTTATCGCAGCTTTTGGTCAGATTTCTGCCAGTGTACTAAAGCCAGGTATGCTGGTGGAAATTACCTGCGCGTCTAAACCGTTGACTATAGTCCCGATGGTTGTGGATGACGTGCAGCGGGCAATTGCTGCGGGGCAGTTCCGACCGGGTGATACGCTGTTGGATCAGCAGGATCGAGCGCGACCCGGTACAGTTACAGCGTTCCTAGCACCTATTTTTCCTCAGCATCTTGATAGCATCCCGCCAGGTAGTGCGTGCGTGGGCGTTGCGTATACGAGCCGAGCAAAGGAGATCGACGCTGGTGAGATCACGGGCCTGTCTGCCTTCATCGCAAGGATTGTGGATGGCATGGGTATAGCAAATGCAATTGTCTTGCGTGCACAGGCCATTCTGCTTCCTGTTAAGACATTGGTATTCAACTAGGCCCCCAAATGGCAGTGAGGTAGAGTTTCGCTATGGGTTGCGACGCCAGCTACATTTGCACGTTTCTATCGGTTGTCCTTTGGGACCTGATCTACCTGTCACCGATACTTCTTTTCCTGTTGGTTTTGGTTTGCATGCTGGGGATATCAATTGGTCGGATCGAAGGCTGGTCGACCGGAGCGAGTCTTTACCATGCGTTCATAAACGCAACTACCGTTGGCTACGGAGACATTAGGCCCGAGAAACCCACGAGCCGGGTTTTGTCGGTTATCAACGCATTTGTTGGGCTTATCTTTGCGGGCATTGTCGTCGGTATAGGTGTACATGCCGTCGAGACATCAATGAATATCGAATTTTGATTTGTCTAGGTTTCAAGAGACGCGAATGGCCAATATGTCTGCGTAGGGGTCGTCAACGTCGACGAGTGCGGTACCCGTAGCGAACTTCAGTTTGGTAGCCACTCAAGACAATCAAAACTTTCCGTGCGCCTTGGCAAGCCGTTCTTCGAGCGGTTTTGTATGTTGTCGCTGATTGGAGGCGCAGAGGAACAAAGCAGACTTTCGAAGGCGGCTAAATCCCCAAAGCTATCGTTTGAAAAAAGCAAACAGCTGGAAAAACAGAGACTAACCTCCGGCTGGATAAAAAGTCATTAGCTGCTACTCTGATCCTATGGCGCCGCGCTTTGCACTTGGTTTGAGGGGTCTTTCCGCAGCTTGAGAATAATTCTGATCATATTGGCGACTATCTTCGGGCTTGTTGAACCGCGAGCCGGACACGCGTGTGGGGTTTGTATCGAGCGGCCCGAGGCATCGCTTGCAGATCACATCCTGTCGGCTGATTTCATAGTTCTGGCAGGCCCTGCGGCCGAAAACCCGTTCAGATACGGTGTGCAGGAGGTTCTGAAAGGACAGTGGGAAAACCTCGACGATGTGCCGGATATTCCCTTCCTCATTGATAGCGTTACGCGACGCGCCTTTCGCTTGGATCCTGCAAGATCTGTTTTGTTGACCTACGGGCCGGATTATCAAGAAAGCACTGATCGAAGCTTCTCGAAGGCGTGGCGGCGTATTTTTCTGGTCGACCCAAACAGAGCTGAATTTTTTGAGGACTTGAGCTCGGCCGGTGCATTGTGGACGTACGGCGAAACGGACACTCAGGACCGTGTTCAGTTTTTTACCGAATATTTGTGGCACCCGGACACCGCGCTTCATAACGCGGCCCTGATAGAAATCGGGCGGGCACCCTACAAGCTTGTGCGCCCAATCGGTGACACGTCCACAACAAGGCAGATTCTGCGGGACTTCAACGATTTGAACCGCTTCCCCTATAGATCCGTCGCAATTCGCCTGTTGGGTCTGCAAACAGATCCACAGGCGCGCTCGATCGTGAAGGCGCGTTTTGCTGACGTGCTGGCCTCGGGCGACTTACATTCTTATGAGTGGGCACTTGCCGGTATAGAAGCGGGGAAGGAAGCCGCTATCAACGCAATCGGGTTGGCGCTGCAAGATAGGCAAAAGACGTCGCTCGACAGACAGCCACTTATTCGCGCTTTGGCCGAGGCCGGTGAATCGCAGGCAAGATTCAAGCCTCAGATCATCCAGATTTTCTCGGAAGCTTTAGAAACGGACTCGGACCTGGCCCTGCAGATTGCAATTGCAACGCGGCAATGGGGGAGTTCACAGTTACACCAGCAGTTTGAGGCTTTGCTTGCCCGGGCTGATACGAACCCCGCCACTCAGTTTGCCCTCAATCTGGCTTTGGGGACCAGAGTGGCATCTGACTAAGCCGCATTTGAACGGTGTTTGTTTTGCATGGGTTTCGAATAACAAGGAACGCTTAAACCGCTTAGCGAAGGGCCGGAGCAAAGCGCGCCATAAAACAGCTCGAATTGGCGTCGATGGACGTTCGAATAACGACTGAAGCACGCTTTCTAAAAAAACCTCAAAGAAAGCAGAGACCTATGATATAGGTAAATTCTAATATGTTGTTCGTATGGGCGCCCATGGGTGCCAAACTTAATTTTTTTGTAGGGAGGTGAATATGTTTCGGCTATCCGTCTGTTTGGTTTCGCTTGTGTTGGCACCATCAAGCGTACTGTCTGACGCGGTTCCAAGCGAAGAGGCCGCAGAAGGCTTGTTCCAGGACCAACCGTATTCACCTTACGCCAACCGAAGTTTCCCTGAACGTCCACTTTGGGGGGATACGCATCTTCACACGGGGCTATCGCTGGATGCCGGTGCGTTTGGCAACACATTGCTGCCCGATGAGGCTTGGCGCTTTGCCAAGGGCGAGCAAGTCATCTCATCCACAGGTCAACCTGTCCGGCTGTCACGACCGTTGGATTGGATGGTACTGACAGACCATACTGACCTGATGGGCTTTGCCCCGGACCTTCAGGCCGGTAAGCCGGGCGTTCTGTCTGATCCCAAAGGCTTGGAATGGTACGAAGGCTACAAGGCCGGAGGAGAAGAGGCTGGAAAAACGGCCTTTGATATCATCACCAATTTTTCGCAGATGACTTTGCCCGAGGTGCTCCTGGAATCCTACAGCCCGGGCGCGGACGCGTTTGCGTTTACGTGGGAACATATTGTTCTTGCTGCCGAGCGGCATAATGACCCCGGCGAGTTCACGGCCTTCATTGGGTTTGAGTGGACATCGGTCCCGAAGGGGTTCAACCTGCACCGGAACGTTATGCTGCGGGATGGTCCCATCCGGGCACTGCAGATGGTGCCTCCGGTCACACAACCGCCCTATGGTGATACGGATCCCAAGTCGCTCTACGCATGGTTGGAGGAGTATCAGGAAAAAACCGGCGGCCGGGCTGTGGCCTTTGCCCATAACGGCAACCTGTCGAATGGTTGGATGTTCCCGACAGAAGATACCTATCACGGCGGTAAGGTCGACGAGGACTACGTCGCAGCCCGTGCGAAATGGGAGCCACACTATGAGGTCACGCAAATCAAGGGTGACGGCGAAGCGCACCCCTTCCTCAGCCCCGATGACGAATTTGCAGATTACGAAAACTGGGACGTAGGCAATCTTGATATCACCGAGTTGAAAACCGATGACATGCTGGCCGGAGAATACGCCCGCGAAGCGCTGAAGCGCGGTTTGATGCTGGAAGAAAAGTTCGGCGTAAACCCCTACAAGTTCGGAATGGGAGGGGCGACAGACAGTCATACCTCTTTGGCCACCGCGGAGGAGGACAACTTCTTCGGCAAGTCCGTAAGTGTCGAACCTTCGGCCTCAAGGATCAAACATCCGTTCATTGCCAATGACCTTGGCGAAATCCCCGGCGATCTGCTTGTGGCGTCCGGATATACGGCCGTCTGGGCGACCGAAAACACGCGTGCCGCGATTTTTGACGCGTTCAAGCGGCGCGAGACATATGCCACAACCGGCCCCCGGATTGGTCTGAGGTTCTTTGGCGGATGGGATTTCAGTGACGCAGATGTGGAAACCCGCTTTCTTGCGGATGTTGGTTATACCAAGGGTGTCCCAATGGGGTCTGACCTGCGTCCACGCGAAGGGGATGGGGCTCCGTCCTTCCTGATCGCAGCGCTGCGTGACCCGGTTGGTGCCAATCTGGATCGCGTGCAGGTGGTCAAAGGGTGGCTGGATGCCGAAGGCGCCATGCAGGAAAAAGTCTATGATGTAGCGTGGTCGGACGACCGCGTTGCGGACGGCAATGGCAAGATCCCTGCGGTTGGAAATACGGTTGACGTTGATACCGCCAGCTGGACCAACACAATCGGCACGGCTGAACTGGTCACCGTTTGGTCCGATCCAGATTTCGACCCGAATGAGCGTGCCTTCTACTATGTCCGGGCCATCGAAATCCCTACCCCGCGCTGGATCCTGTATGACAAACTTCGGTTCGGGGCCGAATTGCCTGAGGACGCGGTCCTGACACATCAGGAGCGCGCCTATTCCTCACCGATTTGGTATACGCCTTCCGAGTGAGCTGTCTTGAAAACTCAGCCGACCGCCGGAGTCTGGAATATCACTCCGGAGGTTTCCTTGCGCCTCACAGCAGGCAGGGCGTAGATTTATGTGCAAACCGTTTCCAAAATCGACGGTCAGAACCTGAGTGCATTTCCAGCAGGAGCCTTCATGCGTTTGCTAAAAGAACCGCTGTTCCATTTCTTCCTGATCGGAGCGGCCATATTCATCTGGTTCCACATCCTATCTCCGGAATCCGAAGCCGCCGTAGACCTTGAGCGGATAGAAATCACCGAGCAGGATGTCACGCTGCTATCTGACCAGTTCGAAGCCCGCTGGAAACGCCCACCCAACACGGCCGAGCTGCAAGCCCTGGTCGACGCCTCGGTCCGGGAAGAGGTTCTAGTGCGAGAGGCGAAGAAGCTTGGTCTTGATCGTGGTGACACAGTCATCCGATCCAGACTAAGCCAAAAGATGGGCTTTCTGACCGAAGCCATTGCCGCATCAGTTGTTCCGGAAGACGACGTGCTAGAGGCGTTTCGTCAGCAAAATCTGGATCAATACGCGACCCCTCAAAAGATTGCTTTCACTCAAGTCTTTCTGGGCGAAAACCCCGCTGACGGCGAAATCGAACAGGCATTGGAAGCGTTGCGCGCGCAGCAAGAACCGGCAGATCTCAGCAAATCAACCCTCTTGCCCGCCTCGATGCCGTTGTCAGCCACACGGGTTGTCGACTCGGTTTACGGAAATGGGTTCTCGGATGGTTTGACACCCCTCGCAAAGGGGGAATGGGCCGGTCCGGTTTTGTCGGGCTACGGTGTTCATCTGGTCAAGGTCCTTGAGATTGAACCCAGCCAAAACCCGCCATTGGAAGAGATTCACGAGGTCGTATTGCGGGACTGGCTGCGTGCGACAGGCGAGGATTTGGCGCAAGCGCAATATGAAACACTGGCCCAAGGCTATGAAATCATAGCTCCGAATGTTGCGGAGCTGTCTGAATGAAGGCGGCACTCTGTTTTCTGATCTTGCTGCTGTTTACATTCACGGCAGACAAGGCAACCGCGCATGCTCTTGATCCCGGATATCTGGAAATACGCCAAATCGCATCAGAGAGTTGGAGCGTTCATTGGCGCAAACCGGATGTGAATGGCCGACCGATGGCGATTGACGCTGTATTGCCCGAGGTCTGCACCCCGGCCCGAGGGCCAGACCCGGTGGCCGGGAACAGGGCCTGGGTCTCGTCGTGGGTCACAGAATGCAGCGCGGACATTGCAGGTCAGCCCATTGCGGTTGAGGGCTTGGAGACCCAAAACAACGATGTTTTGGTGCGCTTGCATCCGTTGCAGTCAGAACCGGTGACCCTTCGTTTCACGCCGGATGCTGCCGTTCAGACCATACCGGTGGCACAGTCAACATGGTCCGTTTTGGCCGCGTATTCCGTCTTGGGGTTCGAGCATATCCTGGAAGGCTGGGACCATCTTCTGTTTGTCCTTGCCTTGTTTATTCTGGTGCGTGATCGCTGGCGGCTGGTCGGGGCCGTCACAGCTTTTACCCTGGCGCATTCTATCACTTTGGCTCTTGCTACCTTTGGCGTTCTGAACGTTCCTGGACCTCCGGTCGAAGCTGTCATAGCGCTCTCGATCGTTTTTCTGGCGATGGAGATTGCAAAGGATGGCGAAGGCAGATTCCGGCTGTCAAAGGAGAAACCATGGATCGTCTGCTTCGGCTTCGGGCTTTTGCACGGGCTGGGCTTTGCTGGCGCTCTGGCGGATATCGGTCTGCCTGCGAACGACATTCCTGCGGCCCTGCTGGCGTTCAACCTTGGCGTTGAAGCTGGGCAGCTGTGTTTCATTGGGGCTTTGGCCCTTGTGGTTGCAGTATGGCGGCAGGTAGCGTTGCCACTGGGCCAAAAGGCCACGATCGTTGCTGCCTATGGCATTGGTTCCGTGTCGATGTATTGGTTGATTGAGCGCACGGCCGGATTTTGACGCCAGGCCCTGCCTTCGGATAATGAACGCGTCTCTGCTTTTGATGACAGCTTCGCGACCTATGTCCAAAACGTGTTTCGTCAAAAAGAAAAAACACCCGGTAAAATGACGAAATCACCCGTTAAATCGTCAATTTAGCCCCTGCGAAATGACGATGTTCTCCGCCACTCTGGATTGAAAATCAGAGGGAGGAGGCGCGTTATGGGTTGGAATATTTGCATCGTAGGGGCTGGCAAGATTGGGCAGATGATTGCCACGCTGTTGAAAGGGTCGCCGAACTACAGCGTTACGGTTGCGGATCATGACCTTAGGGCCTTGGGCGATATTGCCAAATTGGGTGTGGTGACCAAGCAGATTGATGCCTCGGATATTGAAGGTCTGGCGCAAGGGCTGAAGACATTTGACGCAGTGATCTCGGCGGCTCCGTTCTTTTTGACACCGAATATCGCGCAAGCTGCCCAGCAGGCCGGAGCACATTATTTCGACCTGACCGAAGATGTCGCGGCCACCAATGCGGTGCGCGCTCTGGCGGAGAACAGCAAGACCGCGTTCATGCCGCAATGCGGGTTGGCGCCCGGTTTTGTCGGGATCGCGGGGGCATCGCTGGCGGCTGAGTTTGATGAGATCGACAGCCTGCATATGCGGGTCGGGGCCTTGCCTCTCTTTCCGACCAACGCGTTGAAATACAACCTGACTTGGTCGACCGATGGACTGATCAACGAATACTGCAACCCGTGCGATGCCATCGTGAACGGAGAACGGGTGAAGACCGCTCCGTTGGAGGACTATGAGGTTCTGGGCCATGACGGGGTTGAGTATGAGTGCTTCAACACCTCAGGCGGCCTTGGAACCCTTCCCGAAACCCTGGAGGGCAAGGCACGGGCGGTGTCCTACCGCTCGATCCGTTATCCGGGTCATTGCGACATCCTGAAACTGCTTTTGAACGATCTGGGGCTGGGTCAACGCCGCGATCTTTTGAAAGAGATTTTTGAGGCCGCCCTACCGCGCACTGATCAGGATGTTGTGCTTGTCTATTGCACCGCCAAAGGCACGATCGACGGTGCCCTGCGCGAAAAATCTCTGATTAACAAAAGTTTCGCACGTGAGATCAACGGACAAGTCTGGAGCGCCATTCAGGTCACCACTGCAGCGGGCGTACTCGGCGTGGTTGATCTGATGCGTACGGGCGTTCTGCCCTCGACCGGTTTTGTCCGGCAAGAGCAGGTGAAGCTGTCCGATTTCCTGAACACCGAATTTGGCCGGCTCTATCGGGCGGGCGACGTAACCCCACAGAACAAGGCGGCGTAAAAGATGAAAGACGTTGTGATGACTGCAGAAACCACTCTGGCAAACCTCGACCTGACCGCGGCGGAGCTGACAGGGGGAACGTTGGCGGTACGGTCTCCGATCGACGGGCGCACTCTGGCCGACGTGCACGAAACACCGGCCTCTGAAATGGAGGCGATCCTGACCAATGCCAAAACCGCCTTCAAAGCGTGGCGCACCGTGCCCGCCCCGCGGCGGGGGGAACTGATCCGTCTGCTGGGTGAGGAATTGCGCGCCGCCAAGGACGACCTGGGCGCCTTGGTTAGTTGGGAGGCGGGCAAGATCACCTCGGAAGGTCTGGGCGAAGTGCAGGAGATGATTGATATCTGCGATTTCGCCGTCGGCCTGTCGCGGCAGCTTTACGGTCTGACCATCGCCTCGGAGCGTCCCGGCCACCGGATGATGGAGACGTGGCACCCGGCAGGTCCGGTTGGCGTGATCTCGGCCTTCAATTTCCCGGTTGCGGTCTGGTCGTGGAACGCAGCGCTGGCGCTTGTCTGCGGCGATCCGGTGATCTGGAAACCGTCTGAGAAGACGCCTCTGACCGCGATGGCTTGCCAGAAGATCTTTGAACGTGCGCTGGCCCGGTTCGGGGACGCGCCCGACAACCTGTTGCAAACGCTGATTGGCGGCGCTGCTCTGGGTGAAGCCCTAGTGGCCAGCGAAGACGTGCCAGTCATCTCGGCCACCGGCTCGACGCGTATGGGCCGCGCGGTTGCGCCGATTGTGGCTTCGCGGTTCGGCAAGTGCATTCTGGAACTTGGCGGGAACAATGCGATGATCGTCGGCCCGTCGGCCGATCTGGAAATGGCGGTGCGGGCGATTGTCTTCTCGGCGGTCGGAACGGCGGGTCAGCGCTGCACGACTTTGCGTCGCCTGATCGTCCATAACTCGATCAAGGATGAGTTGGTTGCGCGTCTGAAGAAAGCCTATGCCGGATTGCCGATTGGTGATCCGATGGCCGAGGGCACATTAATCGGCCCGCTGGTCGATGAGGCCTCGGGTGCGGCGATGACGGCGGCGCTGAAGGCCGCAGAAGCCGAAGGTGGCGTGGTCTTTGGTGGGAAGCGCGTCACCGAGGGTGTACCGGGTGGCGTTTATATGGAGCCAGCCATTGTTGAAATGCCAGGCCAGACAGAAACGGTTAGAACGGAAACCTTCGCGCCGATCCTCTATGTCATGAGCTATGACGATTTCGACGATGCCATCGAGATACAGAATGGTGTGCCACAGGGACTGTCCTCATGCGTCTTCACCCTGAACATGCGCGAGGCCGAGCAGTTCCTGACCGCAGCCGGATCGGATTGTGGTATCGCCAACGTTAATATCGGCCCGTCAGGTGCCGAGATCGGTGGCGCCTTCGGTGGTGAAAAAGAAACCGGCGGCGGGCGCGAAAGCGGCTCGGACGCGTGGAAGGCCTATATGCGCCGTCAGACCAACACGGTAAACTATTCGGCAGAGCTGCCGCTGGCGCAGGGTGTGAAGTTCGACATCTGAACGCTCGTCCGGCGGCGTGATCGCGCCGCCGGGTTGTCAATCTGAAAACAGGTAGTCCAATTGCATGATGGATTGGGCTGTCTCGGTTTTCACCCCAAGGAACTTGGTGATTGCGGCCTCATTCTCGGCCCGATCCGATGTCTCGCGCAGGCGAAGATAGCCATCAATTCCGGCTTTACGGATTTCCTCGGACTCGTGTGCCAGATCATTGCGCAGGGTGGGCAGCAGGCGCGCGACGGTCTCGGATGGGCTGTTTTCACCCGATAAGCCAACCCGGCGCGCATGGCCGATCAGGTAGTCGTCGGAATACTGACACTCGATTTCCAACAGATGGGTCTTAGCGGCGTCGCCGCAGAAATCCTGGATAGCGTCCAGATTGGCTGGATCGAGGCACAGCGCAAGTTGGTTCGATTCGAAATGATCAAACAGCATCCGAACAACAGCCCGCCTGTGGCGTGAACGTTTGGTCAGAGTCGTCTCGATCCCACCCAGATCAGGTAGCGGAGTGTCCTGCTCGTTGAACAGATATTCGGCGCAGGGGATGTCGGTGACCGAAGCGATCTGATGCACCAGCCGCTTTGCCACGTGCCACTTTTTGCAAACGATCAGAAACAGCTCTCGTTCTGGGCCAAGCGTATTCCCGGCCTCCCAGAACCGTTGACCGAACCGGCGGCCTACACGCCCACGCCCAGCAAGGAAGGCATAGAGGTTGCGCCCTTCATCCGAGATCGGGAAATCGACACCAGTGCTGGCGTAGAGGGTTCCGAGACGCTCTTTCAGCTCATGCGCTTCGGGGCTGATCTTGCGGGCAAACAGGTAATTCTGCCCCAGCAACATGTCGAAGTGATCATTGTAGAAGGTCACCGGCATGCCGTAGTCCGAGAACATAAGGAAGGTTAGCGTGCGGTTTTCGATTTCGTTCTTCGGGATCAGGTGCCGGACCAGCGTCTGAAAGAAAGTCTCGTCCGGGATCCAGGTGGAGGAGAAGAACCGGACCACATCGCGCCGCTGTTTCAGGAAATCCAGAATCATCTCGACCGTGCGGCGGCGCAGGCACCACCACTGGCTGCCGATCATCACCTGGATATCGTCGGGGATGTCGCGTGTGACGTTGAACCGTTTCTGCAACTCGTAAGAGGTATAGAACCGTTTGGGCTGCGTGCGTTCGTTGAAGTAATGGCGGTAGATCAGCCGGTCTTCTTTCATGCCGGTCTTGATCCAGTTGCTAGCGAAAAAGTCGTGACTTTCGATGAAATCCGTGTCGTGTTCGTCCAGAAAGTTATGGGCGTATTCTGCCGTTTTGATGGCCATGCAATCGCCCGACAACATGTAGAAATGCGTGGCACGGGGAAAGGCGCTTTCGGCTGCTTGCAAGGCGTGTAGGGTGGCCTGCACCAAAGACCACTCACCCCAGCCGCATTTAATGCGTTTGGCGGCGAAGGTGACGTTCGGGTTGTCCTTCAGGGCCGTGCGAATGCGGTCATAGTCCGATGCCTTCGCCCGCGCATCGAAATGGATTGCCATATAATCGCCAACGGCGGTCAATTGCTCAGCCTGCGCGATGATCGCGTCGGGTTCCTTGTGACACAGCAATATGTAGGCAATCTTCGCCATGTGGGTCCGCTATTTCCGTTTCTGCCCGTTTGCACTCGTGATACTGAGGATGAGCGATTGAATAAACCGAATAGTTTTGGTTCTTTGCTTGTAAAACGACTTGCGCGTAACAAGTTCCGAGATTTTGAGGAGGCATAGCAGATGGGGTTCCCCGGCACCTGGATGACCGAGAGCGAAAGCATGGTTTACCGTGTTGTGCCGAAATGTGCCTGCTCGACCATTGGCCAGATCATGTACTATTCCGACCATGGCCAGTTTTTTGATGGTGACATTCATGATGCCAAGGACGGGATGCATAAATGGGCCTTTGACCACAGCCAGGGCATGATCTCGGCCAATGTGCGCAATCACGGGTCTTATGCGTTCACCTGTGTGCGCAATCCCTATACGCGGATCCTCAGCTCTTTCTTCGACAAAATCTGTGGCATTCAGCGCAACGGTAAGCGGTACCGGGGCAAGCTAGTACCGACGCTGGTCTATAACTACGGGATCGAGGTTGGTGGTGAAGATGGAAAGGGTGAGTTCGACCAGATCGCCAGTTTCCGCCGCTTCCTTCTGTTTGCGCGGGATACGATCCGGTGGCGCAGGCCCATGGACCCGGATATCCACTGGTCGGCCATGTCTGGCCACGTGTCGACCTTTGTGGTCAATGGCGGGCGCTACGACAACATTTTCTGGACCGAGAAATTCAACGACGGGATGCAGGACGTTCTGAACCATATCGAGACCGCGCATCCCGTGACCTTGTCCGAGATCCCGAGGTTCAACGAATCCGAAGGCCACGGACCCAAGCGCGCTCACCCGGTCGAGGACTATTTCGACGATCTTTCGATGCATCTGGTTTACGAGATCTACAAACAGGATTTTGAGCTGTTCAAATACGATTTCGAAAACCCGGCAAACAAGATGCCCGTAGGTGAGATCGACTTGGATGAAATCCACGCGAAACTCGGGTCGTAGTTCTGGCTGATTTGGGGCGGGGAATGCTCCCGCCCATCGTCAATGTCTCTGACGAGACATCTCCTCTGGTCGGGCCCGGGAGCGTTTGGGATTACGTCATTGGCCAGCGAGGTGTCGATTCCCAGCGAAAACGGAGTTGGCGGTCTCTCAATGCTCTGTTCGTGGGTGAAGGTCTGACGGCCAGTTTCTGTAGTCTGGGTGGGTCTCAAGACGTGTCGGGCGCATGAGTGTATCCTGAAGAGGAACGTCCGACTGTCGGATTGCTCCATCCGCCTCAAAAAAGGCCCCATCCGCCTAGCGGGTGGGGCCTTTGGATTTCGCTTCCGAAGACGTTACAGCTCGCGCACGGCTCCCTTTGCTGCGCTGGTGGTCAGCTTTGCATAAGCCTTCAGCGCAGTGGACACTTTGCGTTTGCGCGGTGCGGCTGGGGCCCAGCCTTTTTCGTCCTGAACCTTGCGCCGTTCGGCCAGATCCTCATCCGAGACCGCCAGATGGATCGAGCGGGCAGGGATGTCGATTTCGATCTTGTCGCCGGTTTGCACCAACCCGATGACGCCACCTTCAGCCGCCTCAGGCGAGACGTGACCAATCGACAGGCCCGATGTTCCGCCCGAGAAACGGCCGTCAGTCAACAGAGCGCAGGCTTTGCCCAAACCTTTGGATTTCAGGTACGAGGTCGGGTACAGCATCTCCTGCATGCCCGGTCCGCCGCGCGGACCTTCGTAGCGGATGACCACCACATCGCCCTCTTTCACCTTGCCGGTCAGGATGTCGCTAACGGCCTGATCCTGGCTCTCGCAGACATATGCCGTACCGGTGAATTTCAGGATGTTCTCATCCACACCCGCGGTTTTTACGATACAACCGTCACGGGCAATATTGCCGAACAGAACTGCCAGACCACCGTCCTGACTGAACGCGTGCTCCTTGGAGCGGATGACGCCGCCTTCGCGGTCGGTGTCCAACTCTTTATAGCGGTTCGACTGGCTGAAGGCCTGCGTGGTGCGCACGCCGCCCGGGGCCGCTTTGAACAGCTCTTGCGCCTTCGGGTTGTTGGCAACCTTGATGTCCCAATTGGCAATCGCCTCGCCCATGGTAGCTGAATGCACGGTGCTGCAGTCTTCGTGCAGAAGCCCGGCGCGGCTCAACTCTCCGAGGATCGAGAAGATACCGCCTGCGCGGTGGACGTCCTCCATATGCACGTTCTCGGTGTTGGGCGCGACCTTGCACAGACACGGCACATTGCGGCTGAGGCGGTCCATGTCGGACATGTCGAAATCGACACCCCCTTCATAAGCGATGGCCAGCAGGTGCAGAACCGTATTGGTCGATCCGCCCATTGCGATATCCAGCGACATGGCGTTCTCGAACGCCTCGAACGTGGCGATCTCGCGCGGCAGGAAGCCCTTTTCGTCCAGATCATAGTGGCGTTTGGTGATCTCGACGATCCGGCGCCCGGCTTCAAGGAACAGGTCCTTACGGTCGGCATGGGTCGCAAGGGTCGAGCCGTTGCCCGGCAGCGCCAGCCCCAGCGCCTCGGCCAGACAGTTCATCGAGTTTGCGGTGAACATGCCCGAACACGACCCGCAGGTGGGACAGGCGTTTTCTTCGATATGCTGCACCTGCTCGTCGGTGAACTTGTCATTGGCGGCGGCAACCATCGCATCCACAAGGTCGATCTTTTTGGCGTCCAGATCGGCGATGTCGATCTTGCCCGCCTCCATCGGCCCGCCCGAGACAAAGATCGCGGGGATGTTCAGGCGCATTGCGGCCATCAACATGCCCGGAGTGATCTTGTCACAGTTCGAGATACAGACCATCGCATCGGCACAATGCGCGTTGACCATGTATTCCACCGAATCCGCGATGACCTCACGCGAGGGCAGCGAATACAGCATCCCGTCATGGCCCATTGCGATACCGTCATCCACCGCGATGGTGTTGAACTCTTTGGCAACGCCGCCAGCGGCCTCAACCTCGCGCGCAACCATCTGGCCCAAGTCTTTCAAGTGGACGTGGCCGGGCACGAATTGGGTGAATGAGTTGACGATGGCGATGATCGGCTTGCCGAAATCGTCATCTTGCATACCGGTGGCGCGCCACAGGCCGCGGGCACCGGCCATGTTGCGGCCATGGGTAGAGGTTCTGGATCGGTACATTGGCATGATGCTGTTTCCCTTTTGCCCCGGTTGCGATATGCGGGGTGCGTACGTTATAGCGCACGTACCACATGTGCGTTATAACGCACAAGACAAATCGTTGGGCGCGGATATGGAATCGGACGAAATTACGCTGAAACTAAAGGAAGTGCGGGCTGCATCGGGCCTCAGCCTGTCTAAAGTGGCCGAGTTGACGGGCGTAAGCAAAGCCATGCTGGGTCAGATCGAGCGTGGCGAATCAAGCCCCACCATCGCGACCCTGTGGAAAATCGCCAAGGGATTTCAGGTTCCGCTGAGCGCCCTGATTGGGACATCGGACGCGCGTGCGCAGGGCGTGTTCCGGACCGTGACCTTTCCGGGCAGCATTCAGGTCAAGATCGTCTTTCCCTTCGATCCCGCCCTTGGGGCCGAGACCTTCCATGTCGAACTGGCCGCCAATCAAAGCCACGAATCCCCGGCCCATGCCGCCGGGGTGACCGAGGAGGTCTTTGTGCTGAACGGCGCACTAGAGGTTTTGCAGGATGGCAAATGGGTCGCTCTCAAGGCCGGTGAGGGGCTGCGCTTTGCCGCTGATCTACCGCATGGCTATCGCGCTGGGTCAGATGGGGCGGCCTTTCTGAACATGCATCATTATTTTCAACCGGCCGAGCTGGCCTCGGTCGGGTAATCCGGCCTTTCAGGATTATTTGCAATGACGGACGTGCTGAACAGCCTGACTATCGTGGATGCCGTGGGATCAGCCGGTGCGCTTGTCGTGGTCGCGGCCTATTTTGCGACGCAGATGCGGATGATGAATTCCGACGATCTGGCCTTTCCGATGATCAATCTGCTGGGGTCGGTGCTGATCGCCTACTCTCTGCTGCATAACTTCAATCTGGCCTCTATGCTGATCGAGGGGTTCTGGATTGTCATCAGCGTGATCGGGATAATTCAGTATTTCCGGCTGAAACGGCGCGCGGAATAGCGCTAACCCGGCTTGAATACGGCCCTTTGCGCGTATAGGGAAAACTCAACCGCGCTTAGGGGAGGCTTTGATGCAAGACGATCCCAAAACCCTCGTTTCTACCGACTGGCTTGCCGCCCATCTGAAGGACCCGGATCTGCGGATTCTGGATGGCTCGTGGTACCTGCCTGCGCAGAACCGTGATGCCAAGGCGGAGTATGAAGCGGCTCACATCCCCGGCGCCCGGTTCTTCGATATTGATGACATTTCGGACCACCGTTCGGACCTGCCGCATATGGCCCCTCCGGTCGAGAAATTCATGTCGCGCCTGCGCGCTATGGGAGTGGGCGATGGTCATCAGGTGGTGGTCTATGACGGGGCCGGGCTGATGTCGGCCGCGCGTGTCTGGTGGATGTTCCGGCTGATGGGTCAGGAAAATATCGCCGTTCTGGATGGTGGTCTACCGAAATGGCAGGCCGAGGGGCGCGAAGTTGAAGACCTGCCGCCCGTGATCCGCGATCGCCACATGACGGTGCGGGTGCAGAACCATCTGGTGCGGGACGTGACTCAGGTCTCGGCAGCCGCCAAGCTGGCCGATCATGAGATCATCGACGCCCGCTCAGCCCCCCGTTTCGCGGGTACCGAGGCCGAGCCGCGCGAAGGTCTGCGCTCGGGCCACATCCCGGGATCGCGCAACGTGCCCTTCGGCCAATTGCTGAACAAGAACGGCACGATGAAATCGCCCGAGGATTGCCGCGCCGTTTTCGAGGCCGCAGGCGTGGATCTGTCTAAACCCGCGATCACCTCCTGTGGGTCGGGCGTGACAGCAGCGATCCTCAGCCTTGCGCTGGAGCGCATGGGCAAAAAAGACCACTCGCTTTATGACGGGTCATGGGCCGAATGGGGCGCCTTCCCAACCCTGCCTGTCGCAACCGGAGAGAACTGATGTTCGAGAACCTCAAGCCGCAGCCAGCCGACAAGATCCTGGCGCTGATGCAGATGTACCGTGAAGACCCGCGCGATCAGAAGATTGATCTGGGTGTCGGTGTCTACAAGAACGCCGAGGGCGTGACCCCGGTGATGCGCGCCGTGAAGGCCGCCGAAAAGCGCATTCTCGAAGAGCAGGAAACCAAAGCTTATACCGGTCTGGCAGGTGATCCGGCCTATGCCGATGCGATGATCGGCCTGATCCTCGGCGACGCAGTACCGCGCGCTAATATTGCCGCCGTTGCGACCCCGGGTGGCACCGGTGCCTGCCGTCAGGCGTTCGAGATGATCCGCATGGCCAACCCCGAGGCCCGCGTATTCGTGTCGAACCCGACATGGCCGAACCACCTGTCGATCCTGAACTATCTGGGCATGGAGACTGTCCAGTATCGCTACTTCGACGGCGAAACCCGTGGTGTCGATTTCGATGGAATGATCGAAGACCTGAAAACCGCCAAGGCGGGCGACGTGGTTCTGCTGCATGGTTGCTGCCACAATCCCACCGGCGCGAACCTGAACCTCGTGCAATGGCAAGAGGTCGTGAATCTGATCAACGAGCTTGGCCTCGTGGCGATGATCGACATCGCCTACCAGGGTTTCGGCGACGGTCTTGAGGAAGACGCGCAGGCAACCCGTCTGGTGGCCTCGTCGGTCAAGCGCTGCCTAATCGCAGCGTCCTGCTCGAAGAACTTCGGCGTGTACCGTGAGCGTACTGGCCTGCTGATGGCGATCAGCGACGATGCGGCGCAAACCTCGCTGAACCAGTCGACGCTGGCCTTCCTGAACCGCCAGAACTATTCATTCCCGCCGGATCACGGCGCGCGCGTTGTCACCACGATCCTGACCGATGACGCCCTGCGTGCCGATTGGCAAGCCGAACTGGAAGAGGTCCGCCTGTCCATGCTGGGCCTGCGTCAGCAGCTGGCGGATGAGCTTCAGCGCCTGACCGGGTCGGATCGGTTCAGCTTTGTCGCCCAACACCGCGGTATGTTCTCACGTCTGGGTGCTGCGCCCGAGCTGGTGGAGAAGCTGCGCGCGGACCACGGGATCTACATGGTCGGCGACAGCCGGTTGAACATCGCGGGTCTAAACGCGACAACTGTGCCTATTCTGGCAAAAGCGATCGTGGATGTGGGCTGCTAAGCCACCCTTTGGAAATCAAGAAAGCCGCGAAATTCGCGGCTTTTTTGCTTTGAAGCTCAAGACTTGATCCAAACCCACGCCTTATCAAGTTCGTCGGTGGTAAAGTGCTTTTCACCGATGTCGATCATAGCGGCAAATTTCGCGTCGATCTCGACCAGGTGACCCAAGAACACGCTGTCAGCGACAATCGCCAGCTTACCAAGTTTCTTCACATTCTTGATGACCCATTTCAGATCAGTCATAGCGGCCTCAAATGTGGCAGAGACCCCTTTGTCGACGACCACGAGCACGCTGATCTTGGCGTGATCTTTTAGAATGTCCTCGGCTTTTTCGATCAACTCACGTTCCTGCGTGATGTCGATTTTGCCGGAAATTTCTAGGCCAAGGATATTGCCCTCGCTTTGGTCCAGCACCTTGTACATAACTCTCTCCCGATCTGATGTACGTCTTTGCGACCGTTGATTGGTCGGCTGTTTTCAGTGTTCAGCCATATACCAGAGTTGAGGGTGCAAGGGATCAACCAAAAGTAAAATGGCCCGGCATTGCGCCGGGCCATTCCAATGGTTCTGTAAGCGGCACTTACCCTTTCGAGAACTCGGGGTAAGCTTCCATGCCCAGTTCTGCCATGTCGAGGCCGTTGATCTCGTCCTCTTCGCTGACGCGGATGCCAACAATGGCTTTCAGGATGGTCCACAGGATCAGTGCGCCAACAAAGGTGAACACACCGTAGGCCGCGATACCCAGCAGCTGGGTGCCCAGAGACGCCTCGCCGTAGAAGATGACGGCGATGGTGCCCCAGATACCTGCGAACAGGTGAACCGGGATTGCGCCGACAACGTCGTCCAGCTTGAACTTGTCCAGCATGGGGACAGTGAAGACCACGATGATACCGCCAACTGCACCGATCCACAGCGCACCGAACAGGGTCGGGGCAAGAGGTTCAGCGGTGATCGAAACCAGACCGGCCAGCGCGCCGTTCAGCACCATGGTCAGGTCAGGCTTTTTGTACAGAAGTTGGGTCAGGATCAGCGCGGTTACGGCACCGGATGCAGCTGCCATGTTGGTGTTGGCAAAGATGCGCGACACGTCCGTTACATCGCCCACGGTGCCCATCGCCAGCTGCGAGCCGCCGTTGAAGCCGAACCAACCCAGCCACAGGATGAACGTACCCAAAGTTGCCAGCGCCAGGTTCGAACCGGGCATCGGATGCACTTTGCCGTCCTTGTACTTGCCGATGCGCGGGCCCAGAACGATCACGCCTGCCAGGGCTGCCCAGCCACCGACCGAGTGTACGACGGTCGAACCAGCGAAATCCGAGAAGCCAGCTTCAGACAACCAGCCGCCGCCCCACTGCCAGGAGCCCGAGATCGGGTACAGGATACCGGTCAGCACGACTACGAAGATCAGGAAGGGGAACAGCTTGATCCGCTCGGCCACTGCACCCGACACGATGGACGCGGTTGCAGCCACAAAGACCAGCTGGAAGAAGAAGTCCGACCCGATCGAGGCATAGTCCAAAGCAGCCTCGGCAGGGTCAACACCAACCGGGTCAAGCACGGTTGGGCCACCAATGGCAAAGAAGCCGTTGAAATCGCCCGGGTACATCGTGTTGAAGCCAACCAGCCAGTACATGATTGCGGCGATGGAGAACAGCGCCACGTTCTTGATCATCTGCATGGCCACGTTCTTGGAACGCACCAGACCGCCTTCCAGCATGGCAAAGCCTGCCGCCATGAAGAAGACCAGGAAGCCCGCCATCAGGAACAGCAGGGTGGTGAAGATATACTGGGTGTGCAGCGCAGCTTCGCCTTCGGCGGCAGCCTCTTGCGCCAGACCCATCTGCGGCAACGCGACAATCGCGGCAGCAGGGATGAGAGATTTCATCAGGTTCATAGTCAGTCCTCGAATGATAGTGAGTGTGGGCGCCTTACAGCGCCTCTTCGTTCGTTTCCCCAGTCCGCACGCGCATGGCCTGCTCGACATCGAGGACGAAAATCTTGCCGTCACCGATCTTGCCGGTCTTGGCGGTGTTGGTGATGGTCTCAACGATCTGATCGGCCATCGTTGCAGGTACCACGATCTCAAGCTTGATCTTGGGTACGAAGTTCACGGCGTATTCCGCGCCACGGTAGATTTCGGTGTGACCGGATTGCGAGCCGAAGCCCTTGATTTCGGTCACCATCATGCCGCGTACGCCCGCTTCGGTCAGTGCCTCGCGCACCTCCTCGAGCTTGAACGGCTTGATTGTCGCAATGATCAGTTTCACGTCTGTCCCCTCTACTACTCCGGATCGGGCCGGCTTGTTTGCACGTGCAGAAAAAGAGCGCGTGTCGGGGCGTTAAGGAACGATTCCCCGACGTGAAACCGACTGAAAATGACGCAATATTGCACAATTTTTGCACAAACAGTGCTTGATGATTAAAAATTAGGCGAAAATGGGAAGGGTAGTTCCGGAAAATCGGACCTCAACATAGGCGGGTCGTCAGGGTATGGTGATGCAAAAGTATAAACGGGCAGAGTTTGAGCATGTCTGAGTCCAAGCGCCGCAAACCGACACTGGTAGCGGATAAAAGATACCCTTCGAAGGCGCGCAAACCTTCGACGACCAAGCGGGCTGCCAAGCCCGCGGGCAAGAAGTCGACCGCCCGAAAAACCACGACCCGCAAGACGGCACGGAAGAAAACGCGCAAGCGGTCGGGCGGCAATGGCGGAGGTTTTTTCCGTCGTCTGTTCCGCTGGATCTGGCGGCTGGTCTGGGGCGTGACATGGCGCGTTGGGGCCGTGGTCGCCATGCTGATCGCGCTGGCGGTGGGCGTGGTCTATACCTCGCTGCCCGATGTCGATGCCTTGCTGGATGGTCGCGCACGCGGCTCGGTCACGATGTTGGACCGCGATGGCAAGGTCTTTGCCTGGCGCGGGGACCAGTTTGGCGGGGTGATCACCGCCGATACCGTTTCACCCCACCTCAAGAACGCCGTCATCGCGACCGAGGATAAACGGTTCTACCGCCATTTCGGCGTCAGCCCGCGCGGTGTGGCCAGCGCGGTTCGCATCAACCTGAGCGAAGGGCGCGGTCCGCTCTCGGGCCATGGCGGCTCGACCATCACGCAGCAGACGGCCAAGCTGCTGTGTCTGGGCGTACCTTACGACCCTGCCGCGTGGGAGTCGGAGGCCGCTTATGAGGCGGATTGCCGTCAGGGCTCGCTCTGGCGCAAAGGCAAAGAGGCGATTTATGCCCTGGCGATGGAGGTGAAATACTCCAAGGACGAAATCCTGACGATCTATCTGAACCGCGCATTCCTGGGGGCTGGTGCACGTGGGTTCGAAGCGGCCAGCCAGCGCTATTTCGGAAAATCTGCGGCCGAGGTTTCTCCGGCAGAAGCCGCGATGCTGGCCGGTCTCCTGGTGGCACCATCGCGCTATGCGCCGACGAACAACCTGCAGCGCTCGCAGGATCGGGCGCGACTTGTGGTTGGGCTGATGGAAGCGCAGGGCTACCTGTCCGGCGCGCAGGCCAGTGAAGCGCGTGCCCGTCCTGCGCAACTCTCCGAAGCCGCTGCTGCCCGTGCAGGCGGCTATTTCGCCGATTGGGTCATGGCCAGCGGACCCGAGTTCTTCACCCGTAACACCACCGAGGATGTGGTGATCCGCACGACATTAGATCCGCGCATCCAGACCTCGGCAGAAGAGGCGCTGCAATTCATCTTTCAGGAAAAGGTGCGCGAGGGATCAAAGGCGCAGGCCGCGATTGTCGTGATGTCGGCAGACGGGGCGGTTCGCGCCATGGTCGGGGGCCGCAAAACCCGTGTCTCGGGCGCATTCAACCGGGCCACGCAGGCGTTGCGGCAGACCGGGTCCTCGTTCAAGCCTTTCGTCTATGCCACCGCGTTGGAATTGGGCTATTCGCCTTATGACACGGTGATGGATGAACCCTACTGCCTAAACATCCCCGGCTCGGGCCAGTGGTGTCCGAAGAACTACACCAACAAATATTACGGGCGCGTGTCTCTGGCGGATGCGCTGAAAGATTCGCTGAACATTCCCGCCGTGAAAGTGGCCGAGATTTCGGGGCTGGAAAATGTGCGCACCGTGGCCAGCGGGTTTGGAATCGCCAGCGATCTGGCGCAAGGCCCCGCGCTGGCGCTGGGCGCCTCAGAGAGCACGCTGATCGAGATGACGGGCGCCTATGCGGGGATTCTTAACGGGGGCTCGTCAGTGGAACCTTACGGCCTGACCGAATTGAAACTTCTGGGTGAAACCGAGCCGGTGATGGTCACGACCACAGGGATTGGTGAGCGGGTGATCAATGACAAAGCCGCCAAGGAACTGATCTGGATGATGGAGCGTGTGGTGTCCGAGGGCACAGGTGGCCGCGCCCAGCTGCCGGGATGGCAGGTGGCAGGCAAGACCGGGACAACACAGGCGGCGCGGGATGCATGGTTCATCGGGTTCACGGCCGATTACGTGGCCGGTGTTTGGATGGGCTATGACGACAACACGCCTTTGTCCGGTGTCACCGGAGGCGGCCTACCGGCTGAAATCTGGAAAGAGACGATGCTGCGCGTGACCGAAGGGATGACGCCCACGCCTCTGCCGATGATCGCGCCAGAACCGCCTGTGCAGGTCGCGCAACCTCAGCCCCGCCGCAAACAGGGCGGAGGGTTTGAACGCGCCATCAACAACCTGATCCGGGATATCTTCGGCGGGAACTAACGCGTCGCGGTCCAAACACAAAAAAAGGCGACACACTAGGTGCCGCCTTTTTCAATTCAAACGGATCGAGGATCAGACGCTGGCGTCCAGCGCGGCCAGGATCGCATCGCCCATTTCCGAGGTCGAAACCGGGGTCACACCTTCATCGGCCAACAGGTCTGCGGTGCGAACACCGTCGGCCAGCACTTTCTCGATCGCGGCTTCCAGACGGTCGGCCTCGGCCCCCTGATCAAAGCTGTAGCGCAGCGCCATGGCAAAGCTGAGGATACATGCGATCGGGTTGGCTTTGCCTTCACCCGCGATATCCGGGGCCGAACCATGGACCGGCTCATACATCGCCTTGGGACGGCCATTCTCCATCGGGGCACCCAAGGACGCCGAAGGCAGCATGCCCAGCGAGCCTGTCAGCATGGCGGCGCAGTCCGACAAGATGTCACCGAACAGGTTGTCGGTCACGATCACGTCGAACTGTTTGGGCGCGCGCACCAGCTGCATCGCGCCGTTGTCGGCATACATGTGGGTGACTTCGACCTCGGGGTAATCCTTGGCGACCTCGTTCACCACTTCGCGCCACAGAATGCCCGATTCCATGACATTGGCCTTTTCCATCGAGCACAGCTTCTTGTTCCGACGCATCGCCAGTTCAAAGGCCGAGCGCGCAGCGCGTTCGATCTCAGATTCGGTATAGCGCTGAGTGTTAACGCCCACGCGCTCATTGCCTTCCTCGAAGATGCCGCGCGGCTCGCCGAAATAGATGCCCGAGGTCAGCTCGCGCACGATCATGATATCCAGACCGGCTACAACATCGGTTTTCAGCGACGAGAAATCCGCCAGCGCGTCAAAGCACTGGGCCGGGCGCAGGTTGGAATAGAGGTCCATTTCCTTGCGCAGGCGCAGCAAGCCGCGTTCGGGCTTCAGGCTGAAGTCCAGATCGTCGTATTTCGGGCCGCCAACGGCGCCCAGCAGCACTGCGTCTACCTCTTGGGCTTTGGCCATGGTCTCATCCGACAGGGGTTTGCCATGGGCGTCATAGGCCGCACCGCCGACCAGATCCTCGCTCACGTCAAAGTGAAGGCCGCGATTGGTGTCGAACCAAGAGATGATTCTGCGCACTTCGGCCATAACTTCCGGGCCAATTCCGTCTCCGGGCAGGATGAGGAGCGAGGGGTTGGACATCGACAGTCTCCTTGCGTTTTGTCGCAAAGGGCCTAGCGTCTGCGCCGCACCGGGTCAATGAGACGATCCAGATGAATCACGAGGAAAACACATGTTGATACCGGGAAATCCCGTTCCAGGTCTAAAAATTGAAACAGTCGGGCACGGGGTGTTCGATCTTGAGGCCGACAAAGGTGAAAACGGAACGCTGGTGATCCAGTATCGCGGCCTGCACTGCCCGATCTGTATCAAGCAGATGACCGAGGTCGAAGCGGCGCTGGATGGTTTTGCCGCGCTGGGCGTCGAGGTCATCATGATCACAACAGATACCGCCGACCGCGCGGCCGAGGCTGCTGAAAAGGCCGGTGTGTCCCGTCTGCGTGTCGGGCACAGCCTGCCGCTGGCCGCCGCGCGAGAGGATTGGGGTCTGAACATCTCAACCGCACGTGAAGGCAGTGCCGAGCCCGCTTTCTTTGCCGAGCCGGGGCATTTCTATATCGCTACGGACCGGACGCTGTATTACGCGTGGCAGCAGACAACGCCATTTGGACGTCCGGCGATGGCGGATATTGTTGGTGGTCTGAAATTCACCCTCGGCAACAACTATCCAGCGCGTGGTACCTATACCGGCCCGCTCTAGGCCTTATGGCAGCGAGACATCGACCCACACCAGCCGGTGACGGCTGGCGCGCTGGGCGATCTCGCGCATCGGGTCCTCAGGATTGGGCCAGAACACACCCGAGTTAACAACCTGCAGGTCAGCTGAAGGCAGGACAAAGTCCACCCTCAGCTCTCCTACGGCTTTCCAGTTCACAGTTGCCACGTCGCCCTCCGCGGTCTTGGGCTGGGGGTCCTGCAGAAGTGGGTCGGAGAGAAGCGCGGCGATTGTCTCGGCGCGTCCGTCGCTCTTGCCGGGGTCCAGATTGGCGTCGCCCGCGATCACAAAGGGGCCATCCGGGATGGGACCAAGTTGACCGTCCAGAAGAAGGGACCAGAACCGGATCTCTTCGCTATTGCGCAGGCCGTTGCGGTCCTCTGGCCCGTCGAAGACCGGCGGAGTGGCGTGAAAGGTCATCAGATTCAAGGGCCCAAATGGCGTGTTGACGGGAACCACCCAATGCCCGGTGGAGGACAGCCTCTGCGCCGCCTGCGCCTGTGCTGAGGGGTAGGGCGCGCCATTCACGACCGGCAGTTCAGCCCCCGGCAGTTCTGACCACAACAGGGACGCGAAATCCTGTGCCTCGTCCTGTGCGATCTCGTATCGGGACAGAACGGCCAGCCCGCCATGACCCGTGAACAAACCCCAGCCCTGTGAGTCGCCCGGCCCTTGAGTGCGTCCGTCTCCGTCCAGATCCAGACCGCTGTCTATCCCGGTATTGGGCTGCGCGGCAAAATGATGTGGATAATCCAGCCCCGCCGCGCGCAGCGCATCGGCCAAAGCGGTCAACGCCCCAACATCCATATCCCAGTCGATCCCCTGCAACGCCAGAATGTCTGGCTGGACCCTTACAAGGACATCAACAACGGCCTGAACCTGTTCGTCATCTCGCTGAATATCGCGCAGCAGCAACCCGGGGCCTTTGCGGCTGAGTTCGGTGTTATAGGTGGCAACGCGCACGGTCTCTGCCTGTGCGGCCAGAGGCAGCATCAGCAGGATCAGGGTACGGATCATGCGGTCTGAGTGGACTCGGTCGTGGAATAGGCGCGGCGTTTTTCGACGATCAGCCCGGCAATTCGCAGGGTCGCCATACCGCGCATGATCATGCTTGCGGGCAGGAAGGCCCAAGCGCACATGGTCCAGATCAGGGTCTGAGGGTTGCTCAGCGAGATCGGGAGCAAGATATTTGTCAGCAGTTTCATCACTGCCGGGATCAGGAAGGGCAAAAGGATGCCAATGCAGATGTTCAGGCGCCCATCGCGCTGCAGGCGTGTTACCACGTCACCGCCCTTGGTCGGGTCGAACAGAGGCAGGTTCGTCCACACATTGAACGCGCCGTTTCCGGTCGGCCAGCCGCGCAGTTTCACAGCATAGGCGAAGCTTGCGATGGTCACCAATGCGGCCATGTAGGCGATGCTGGCAGCGACACGCACAAGCTCAACCAGCGGCTGGGCAGCGTCTGCGGGCAGCATCAAAACGATCAACCGAACTGGCGAATAGGGAAAATCGACTACATTCGCGACGGACAAGCCCATCGCGTAGGAAAAGCGGGTCATTTCAGTCGGCGCATAGGCGTTTTTGCAGATCAGCGTCAGGAACGTGACCATCGACATCAGGCCAACGAACCGCAAACGGTTCACCGGCGGCGCATCACGGAATTCGATAAAGCTGGGGAAGGCCGAGTTATATTCAGCAAAGGTCAGGATGAACGCGAGGATCGCGAGGAAGACAATGACCTCGGTCCCGTTCGTCGATGAAACTGGCAGGTACAACGCGGGGGTCAACACCATAACGGCGACCAAAATCCCACGTATCGCCGCCCCTGTCGTGCGTGCAATCACTATCCGAACCCTTTTTCAAACCGGAACCAGCCAATTCTATGTCGGCTTCATTCCAACTTGCGCCCGTCGCCTGCGTTTTATGACGGATACCTCTTTCGACCCAACATGGACGATAAGCGGTAATTCGCTCAAGCCAGGGTGCAGATAACACGTGATTTCGGGCAAAATGATGGCGCAACTGGTGCGGGATTGCATCAATTTCGACGCAAATCCGACGTGTATATCAATTTGAGACCTACATGTTGTGGTTCTCGGATTTTCAACCCCAAGAATGCGAACGGAGCCGCCTTGGCGACTCCGTTAGGTTGAGTATCAACAGATTCGTCCCCAGAATCACACCCAGGGGCGGGCCTGCCCGGCGTGATCCTCGAACTTGTCGATGTGATGGTCTTTTTCCATCGTCAGGCCGATATCGTCCAGACCGTTCAGCAGGCAGTGCTTGCGGTGCGGGTCGATGTCGAAGGTGATCTCAACACCGTCTGAGGTGGTGATCTTCTGATCTTCCAAATGCACGGTCATGCGGGCGTTCTCGCCCTTGTGTGCGTCATCCATCAGAACCGCGTGATGCTCTTCTTCGACCACAATGGGCAGGATGCCATTCTTGAAGCAGTTGTTGAAGAAGATGTCGGCGAAGCTGGTCGAGATCACGACTTTGATGCCGAAATCCTTGATCGCCCAAGGTGCATGTTCCCGCGACGAACCGCAGCCGAAATTGTCTCCGGCCACCAAAATCTCCGCCTCACGGTAGGCGGGTTTGTTCAGAACGAATTCTTCATTCTCCTGCCCGTCGTCGTGATAGCGCATCTCGTCAAACAGAACGACGCCAAGGCCGGACCGTTTGATAGTCTTCAGGTGAACTTTGGGGATGATCATATCGGTGTCGATATTGATCAGCGGCATTGGGGCGGCCACCCCGTGGACTTTGTCAAACTTTTCCATGTCTACACTCCTGCGGGGTAGGGCCGCGCCCGTGCCTCGCGTTTAAGCTTCTTTCGCTTCAGTTGTTTCGTCTTTGGGTGCGTTCTTGACGAAGAACGCCATGAAGACCAATCCGAACCCGTTGAACAGCATCTCGATGCCCAGGAAGATCCCCAGAATGCTTAGCAGGGCCTGCGGTTGCTGCCCGACATAGCTCCAGATGATGCCTGCCAGGACGATCGACAAGATGCCAGAGATCATCGTGGGCCAGAAAAACTGCGTTCCCTTCATTTGGAACGACAGAATGATCCGCGCGATGCCGCCTGCCATGAACAGGATCAGCATAACGGTCGCCAGCGTCAGCGTGCCCTGCAGTGGGTGATCCAGAAAGGACCAGCCCAGAAACAGCATGACCGCACCCATGATGAGTGACAGGATTTTGTTGCCAACGCCTTCAACTGTGAAGCCGCCAACAACCTGCAGCACGCCCGAGATCAGTAGCAACACGCCGGTTACCACCGTCACGGCGACAGATGCCACGACAGGTGCGCCCAGCACAAAGATACCGAACGCTATGGATAGGAGCCCCAGCAGGAGCCATTTGATCCAGTCACTCATTTGTTCAATCCCTCAAATATCTAGATATGAGGGGACCTTACATCATTTCGCGGACGTCTGTCAGCCGTCCTGTGATTGCCGCAGCGGCAGCCATTGCCGGGCTCAGCAGGTGAGTCCGCCCACCACGCCCCTGACGACCTTCGAAATTGCGGTTCGAAGTCGCGGCACAACGCTCTCCCGGTTGCAGCTGGTCGGGATTCATCGCCAGACACATCGAGCATCCCGCCAGACGCCATTCGAAGCCGGCCTCTTTGAAGATTTCGGCAAGGCCTTCTTCTTCGGCCTGAGCGCGGACAAGACCCGAACCGGGCACGACCATGGCGCGCATGCCGTCCTTGATCTTCTTGCCCTTCAGAATTTCCGCGGCGGCGCGCAGATCTTCGATACGACCGTTAGTGCAGGACCCGATAAAGACGGTGTCGACTTCGACATCGCTCAGCTTCTGACCGGCTTCCAGACCCATATATTCGATCGAACGGCGGGCCGCGTCGACCTTGCCGCCCTCAAAGTCCTCAGGGTGCGGAACGGTTGCGGTGATCGGCAGCACGTCCTCGGGGCTGGTGCCCCATGTGACGACCGGCGCGATATCTTCGCCGCGCAGGGTGATGACCTTGTCAAAATGCGCGCCTTCGTCGGTGTAGAGCGTTTTCCACCAGTCCAGCGCCGCCTCCCACTGAGCGCCTTTCGGAGCATGCGGGCGACCTTTGACATATTCAAAGGTGGTTTCGTCCGGTGCGATCAGGCCAGCGCGCGCGCCACCTTCGATCGCCATGTTGCAAACGGTCATACGGCCTTCCATCGACAGATCACGGATCGCTTCACCGCAATATTCGATTACATAGCCGGTGCCGCCAGCGGTGCCGGTCTCACCAATTACGGCCAAAGTGATGTCTTTCGCGGTCACGCCCGGCTGCAATTTGCCGGTGATCTCGACCTTCATGTTCTTGGACTTCTTCTGGATCAGGGTCTGAGTGGCCAGAACGTGCTCAACCTCGGACGTACCAATGCCGTGGGCGAGGGCGCCAAACGCGCCGTGGGTGGCGGTGTGGCTGTCGCCGCAAACAACGGTCATGCCGGGCAGGGTCCAGCCTTGCTCAGGGCCGACGATGTGGACGATGCCCTGGCGGACGTCATGCACAGGATAGTAGTGAATGCCGAAATCCTTGGCGTTCTTGTCCAGCGCCTCGACCTGAATGCGCGATTCGGGGTTTTCGATCCCGTTAACGCGGTCCGGTGTGGTCGGAACGTTGTGGTCCGGCACGGCAATCGTCTTTTCCGGTGCGCGCACCTTACGGCCGGCCATGCGCAGGCCTTCGAAAGCCTGCGGGCTGGTTACTTCGTGAACCAGGTGGCGGTCGATATAAAGCAGGCAGGTGCCATCATCGGCTTCATGCGCGACATGGGCATCCCAGATCTTGTCATAGAGTGTTTTGGGGGACATCGGTCCTCTCCCGTATGTAATGAGAAATAGCTGGCGAGGTGGCTTAGGCCGCCGATAGGCGGGCCAGAACCGTGCGGGCAGCCCCATAGAACCGTTCGCGCAACCGCGCGCGGTCTTCCAGATTCTGAAGTTGGGCTACATTGAGTCTCATATTCCGGTCAGATATAGACACTGGCCGAGTCTATCAAGGTCTTGTAAGGCCCTCAGATGCCATCAGGGCACATTCATGCGAGGCATCAGGCGTGCTTCATTGAAATGTCATGGGTCGCTTGCTACCTTGAATTTACCCTGCGCCGGGTTTACGGCGCGCAGCAAAGGAGGACTATGTCCTGTCTCTACATACCCAGGCGGGTTTGCCCGCCGATGACGGGGCCAGTGTAATGGCCCACTCTCAGTCAATCAGCGACAAGCTGCTTGAGCGTATCCTTTCCTCACTTTCCGACGACAAGGCCGAAGACGTCGTGCAGATCAACCTGCAAGGTAAGTCTTCTGTTGCGGATCATATGGTGATTGCCTCGGGTCGGTCGACCCGTCAGGTCGCAGCCATGGCGGAAAAGCTGACGGATCGCATCAAGCAGGAATTCGGTTTCACCTCGAAGGTCGAAGGCAAGGATGCCGGCGACTGGGTGTTGATCGATACGGGCGACGTAATCGTCCATATCTTCCGCCCCGAAGTGCGTGAATTCTACCAGCTGGAAAAGATGTGGCAGCCTGCGGGCGGCAGCGCCTCAGCTAACTGAGGCGCCATCCCGGCCTTTATTGAAGGGCCGGAGGCGAGAGAGATATGCGTATCAGCATAGTTGCGGTCGGGCGATTGCGCGCCGGACCCGAGAAGACCCTGCTTGACGATTACCTGACCCGATTCGACCGGACCGGCCGTGGCCTGGGCCTTGGTCCTGCGCGGGTGATCGAGGTTGAAGACAAGAAAAACGCCGGCATGGGCGCCGAGGCCGGGTTGCTGCGCAAGGCGCTGCCCAAAGGAGCGGTGATCTGTACGCTGGATGAGCGTGGACGGCTGATGTCCTCACCGGATTTTGCCCAAAAGCTGGGAAACTGGCGTGACGCCGGGCGGCAGGATCTGGCGCTGATCATCGGCGGAGCAGACGGAATTGACCCCTCACTGCGCGCCGAGGCGGATTTTTCCATCTCATTCGGGTCCATGGTCTGGCCCCATATGCTGGTCCGTGTGATGTTGGCCGAGCAACTCTACCGGGCCGCAACCATCTTGTCGGGCGGCCCCTATCACCGGGTCTGAAACGGGTCTGACATGGCGCAGCTTCTGATTGTCTATCATTCGCGCACTGGCGGTGCTCGGCAAATGGCCGAAGCAGCGGCCGAGGCCGGTAGGGATGAGGCAGATATCGTCCTGAAAACCGCAGATCAGGCCGGACCCGAAGATTTGCTGGCCGCCGACGGCTACATTTTCTGCGCCCCCGAAAACCTCGCCGCGATTTCGGGCCTGATGAAAGAGTTCTTCGATCGCTGCTACTATCCCGTTCTGGGCCGGATCGAAGGCCGCCCCTACGCCCAGATGATCTGTGCCGGATCAGATGGAGAGAACGCCGCCCGCCAAACCGCCCGCATCGCCACCGGCTGGCGGTTGAAAGAAGTACAGCCGCCTTTGATCATTTGCACCCATGCTCAATCGCCTGAGGCGATACTGGCTGAGAAGACAATCCCCGAAGACCAGCTGGATCAATGCCGCGAGATCGGCGCTGCTATGGCGGCGGGGCTGAGCCTCGGGGTGTTCTGATCCTTAGTTCAGGTCGATGATCGTGGTGTCTTCGCTCCAACCGCCGACATTGTCGCGGGCTTGAATCTGCACCTGCGTGATACCTTCGGGAATCGAAACGCAGCTCAGCGAGCGGGTGAAGGGCTGTTCGTCCACATGCGGGTGATGCAACACGCGCATACCAAGCTCGGCCCCGTCCATGTCCAGCACACGCCAACCATCGGCGTAGTCATCCCATCCGGTATCCGGATGCCGGATCGTCACATCAAAACGCCACGTATCTCCGCTGCGGCTGGCCGAGACGCTCTCGATGGTCGGCGGATCGGCAAGAACGGGTGTGGCAAGGAAAGCGGTCAGAATCAGGTAGCGCATGGGCAGATCCTAAGGAATTGATTGCGAAATAGGGATCACGTCTTGGTGTCAGGGAGCAAGGTCAGAAGCACCGTTCGCGAATGTGATGCGAACTCGCGCCGGTAAAGGACACCAAAGGTGATAACTGTGCCTATGATCAACGCGATGGGGCCAAGGAACCACGCGAGCGAGGCAAGCGCGAAATAGGTAGCCCTGAGGGCACGGTTGAAGCTGCGGGCGGCGGTCACACAAATCTCGGCAGCCTGCGCGGCGCGCGGGTAGGCTTCCGGGTCTTCAGGGTCATTCGGTACGGCGGCCATCAGGACGGCGCAGTAGCCGAACAAGCGGTGCGCCCAAACGTATTTCAGAAACGCGTTTGCCAGAAACAGGATCACAACGAGGATCTTGATCTCCCACACCAATGCAGGGGCGCTGCCAATGGCCAGATCGCTGGCAACGCCCGCCAGTTGCTCGGTATTGCCCAACAAAGCCAGTCCGCCGCCAATGGCGATCATCGTGGTTGAGGCGAAGAAGGTACTGCCCTGCCGCATGGCTGCAACGACCTGTGCGTCGAACATGCGGGGCTGGCGGGTGACCATCTCGTGCATCCAACCGCGGCGGAAATCATCCATCATCATCGCGACAGACAGTTTGCCCGGCGAGGGGTGTTCGATCTTCCAGCCGATCCCTTGCCAGGCCGCCAGCAAAAGCAAAACGGCCGCATAGTCCAGCGTCGAAAACATAAGCGCGCGATCAATCCAGGTCATGGCGCGACAGTAGGGTCAGATCATAAAACTTGCCAGACGGAGAAATTGGTAATATTATTTTACCAAATTGGAGGATCAGCCGTGGAAATGCCCCAGCCAAATCCTGATGTGCTTGCGCGAAAGCAGGCCGTTCTGGCGCGATTGCTACAGGTCTTGCCTGAGGACGCAGTGATTCACGACCCGTCAGAGACTCGGGCCTATGAGTGTGACGCGCTGACCGCGTATCGTTGCCCGCCCATGCTGGCGGTGCTGCCTTCGACCACGCAAGAGGTCTCGGACGTGCTGCGCATTTGCCATGACGAGAGCGTGCCGGTGGTCCCGCGCGGCTCGGGGACTTCGTTGGCGGGCGGGGCGCTGCCGACAGCGGATTGTGTGATCCTTGGCGTGGCGCGCATGAATGACGTGCTGGAGACGGACTATGACAACCGCTTCATCCGCGTTCAGACCGGCCGCACCAATCTCAGCGTGACCGGCGCAGTAGAAGAGGAGGATTTCTTCTACGCGCCCGACCCATCCTCTCAGTTGGCTTGCGCAATTGCGGGGAACATCGCGATGAACTCAGGCGGGGCGCATTGTCTGAAATACGGGGTAACCACCAACAACCTGTTGGGTGTGACCATGGTGATGATGGATGGCACCGTGGTCGAGATCGGCGGCGCACATCTAGACTCCGGCGGGCTAGACCTGTTGGGCGTTATCTGCGGCTCGGAAGGTCAGCTTGGCGTCGTGACCGAGGCGACGCTGCGCATCCTGCGCAAACCAGAAGGCGCGCGGCCTGTTCTGATGGGGTTCGATGACAATGAGGTGGCCGGTCAGTGCGTATCGGACATCATCAAGTCGGGTATCTTGCCGGTTGCGATCGAGTTCATGGATACGCTTTGTATCAAGGCGTGTGAGAACTTTGCCCATGCCGGATACCCCGATTGCCACGCGCTGCTGATTGTCGAGGTTGAAGGCTCGGATGCCGAGATTGACTATCAGCTTTCGAAGATCGTAGAGATCGCCAAACGCCACAACCCGGTGGAACTGCGCGAAAGCCAGTCCGCTGAGGAAAGCGCCAAGATTTGGCTGGGTCGGAAATCGGCCTTTGGTGCGATGGGGCAGATGAACGATTACATGTGTCTGGATGGCACGATCCCGGTCTCCGCGCTGCCACAGGTTCTGCGCCGCATCGGTGAGTTGAGCGAGGACTACGGCCTGCCCGTCGGCAATGTTTTCCACGCAGGCGACGGCAATATGCACCCGCTGATCCTGTTCGATGCCAACAAGCCCGGTGATCTGGAGAAATGCGAGGCGTTTGGTGCCGATATCCTGAAGCTTTGCGTAGATGTGGGCGGCTGCCTGACCGGAGAGCACGGGGTGGGCATCGAGAAACGGGATCTGATGTCGCATCAATATAGCGCGGCCGATCTTGAGGCACAGATGGCGGTGAAGGATGTGTTCGACCCGCAGTGGTTGCTGAACCCAGCCAAGGTGTTTCCGTTGGACGTGTCACAGGCGCGCCGGATGGCTGCGGAATAGGGGGCTCTGCCCCCATCCCCCCGAGGTATTTTAGAACAGAAGAAGTGTCATGAGACCAGAGACAGAAACGGAACTGGCCGAGATCGTGGCCGGGTTGCAGGGGCCGGTGCGTATTGCAGGCGGCGGGACGCGCGGGGTGGATGGCCCGGGGGCGGTTTTGAATGTGGATGGGTTGCGTGGGATATCGCTCTATGAACCCGGCGCGCTGACTTTGGTTGCGCAGGCGGGAACCCCGGTGGCTGAGATTGACGCCGCGCTGGAGGCCGAAGGTCAGCAACTGGCGTTCGAGCCTGCGGATTACCGTGCGCTTCTGGACACCTCGGGTGAGCCGACAATAGGCGGGGTTGTTGCCGCCAATATCTCAGGGCCACGGCGGGTGCAGGCCGGGGCGTGTCGGGATTTTCTGCTAGGCGTGCGCTATGTCGACGGACAAGGGCAGGTCGTCAAGAATGGCGGGCGGGTGATGAAGAATGTCACCGGCTATGATCTGGTCAAGCTGATGGCAGGCTCCTGGGGGACGCTTGGGGTGCTGACCGAAGTGTCGTTGAAAGTGTTGCCGAAACCCGAAGCGGTCGTGACCCTGGGCGTGCCGGTCGCCCATGCCACGGGCGCGGTTGAGGTTCTGTCTGCCGCTTTAAGGTCGCCTTATGAGGTGAGCGGGGCAGCCTTTGCCCCCGAAACAGGTCAGGCATTGCTGCGGATTGAGGGGTTTGCGGACTCGGTTGCGTATCGTGTCGGACGCTTGCAGGACGTGTTGTCCGGGTTCGGCGAGGTAGCCGTTGTAGAGGATTCAGATGCCACCTGGCCTGCGATCCGGGACGTGACCCCGTTCGCGGGCAAAGAGGGCGATGTCTGGCGTATCTCGGTCAAGCCCAGCGATGCGCCGGAAATCACTGCGCGGCTTGAGGCGAATAAACTCCTGCTCGATTGGGGCGGCGGTTTGATCTGGGCGTTAGTGGATGAGGGCACCGATGTCCGCGCGCGTCTTGGCGGTTTTCAGGGCTACGCCTCTATTGTGCGGGCGAAACCCGAGACCGTTGAGGCGCTGGGCCGGTTCCAACCGGAGCCCGCACCGGTTGCAGCCCTGAGCCAAGGTTTGCGGCAGCGGTTCGATCCCCGGGCCTTGTTTAATCCGGGATTGATGGGGTAGGCCGATGCAGACGACTTTCACCGAAGAACAGCTGCAGGATCCGGCGATCAAGCGCTCGAACGAGATCCTGCGCAGTTGCGTCCACTGCGGGTTTTGCACCGCCACATGCCCCACCTATCAGGTGCTTGGGGATGAACTGGACAGCCCGCGCGGCCGTATCTACCTGATCAAGGATATGCTTGAGAATGAGCGTGTGCCGGACGAGAAGACGGTCAAACATATCGACCGGTGCCTGTCCTGTCTGGCCTGTATGACGACCTGCCCGTCAGGCGTTCATTACATGCATCTGGTCGATCACGCGCGCGAGTATATCGAAAACAACTACAAGCGCCCATTGACCGATCGCGTGCTGCGCTGGGTTCTGGCGCAGATCTTGCCCTATCCGATGCGATTTCGCTGGGCCTTGATCGGGGCCAAGCTGGGCCGTCCGTTCCGGTTCTTGATGCCGGATGCGCGCTTGCGGGCGATGCTGGACATGGCGCCGAAACATATCCCTCCGGTCAGTCGCAATGACGACCCGCAGAGCTTTGCGCCCAAAACACCGCGCAAAAAGCGTGTGGCTTTGATGACGGGCTGTGCGCAAAAGGCACTGAACACCGATATCAACGACGCCACGATCCGTCTTCTGACCAGGTTGGGATGCGAGGTGGTGGTGGCCGAAGGGGCCGGATGTTGTGGTGCGCTGACCCACCACATGGGCAAAAGCAAGCAGAGCCACGCGGCGGCATCAGGCAATATCCGTGCTTGGGTGCGTGAAATGGATGGGGATGGGCTGGACGCCATCGTCATTAACACCTCGGGCTGTGGGACGACGGTCAAGGACTATGGGCACATGTTCCGAAATGACCCTCTGGCACAGGACGCGGCACGGGTGTCGGCTCTTGCGATGGATGTCAGTGAGGTCCTGATGCAATTGGACCTGCCCGGGCAGTCGGATCAGGGGTTGACCGTGGCCTATCACGCAGCGTGTTCCTTGCAACACGGGCAGCAGATTAAGACCTACCCGAAAGAGCTTCTGAAACGTGCTGGCTTCAAGGTTGTAGAACCCGCTGACAGCCATCTGTGTTGCGGTAGTGCGGGCACGTATAATCTGATGCAGCCCGAGATCTCGGGCCAGCTGAAGCAGCGCAAGGTGCGAACGCTTGAGGCGAAGAAGCCCGACCTGATCGCTGCCGGAAATATCGGCTGCATGATGCAGATCGGATCGGGAACCGAGCTGCCGATCGTCCATACGGTCGAGCTTCTGGATTGGGCCACCGGAGGTCCCGAGCCGCGTGGTTTGCAGGCGGGTGGAGCGACCTCCGAGGTGCCTATTTTGCGCTAGGCAGCGATGATGCGCCTTGGCATCAGTTGAACAGGAAATTTCCGCCAAGCCGACCTGCCCTATTTTCGCCCCACGCGACCCGTAGAACCGTTGACCGGAACGGAGAACCGGAGAACCGCGTGCGCAACTGGATCAAGGCCATCGTGCTGAGTGTGCTGCCAATGGCCGCCTCGGCGCAGGATACCGGGCTGAAAAGCCTTGAGACGTCGGATTCCGGACGGCAATGGATGGCTGTTGGGCGGCTGGATATTGACGGTACCGGGTTTTGTACTGGCGCGCTGATCTCACCCACGCTGGTGCTGACAGCCGCGCATTGCCTGTTCGAAAAACACACCAAGAAGCGAATCGACCCGTCGCGGATAGAGTTTCTCGCGGGTTGGCGACGTGGCAGCGCCTCGGCCTATCGTCCGGCGCGACAGGCCGTGATTCATCCGAAATACGTCTATAACGGCAGGGCCACCAGCGACCGTGTCCGCTATGATCTGGCGTTGATCGAGCTTTGGCAGCCGGTTCGCAACACCACCGTTATTCCTTTTGAAACCGGCGCGCGCCCTGACCAAGGCGAGCGGGTGGGTGTGGTGTCTTACGCGCATGATCGGGCCGAGGCCCCGTCGCTGCAGCAGGTTTGCTCGGTCATGGCCGGGCATCGTGGCGTTTTGGTGATGTCCTGCGATGTCGATTTCGGGGCCTCTGGCGCGCCGATTTTTTCGCTGAGCGGTGAACGTCCGCGTATCGTGTCTGTGGTGTCGGCCAAGGCCGAGCTTAACGGGGAAAACGTATCGCTGGGCACCGCGCTGGATGGATCGCTACAGCTGCTGCAGGCGGAACTGTCCAATGGAAATGGGTTTGGCCTGTCTTCGGGCAGCACCGGGTCTGGCAAGAATGTCGGAGCAAGGTTTATCCGGCCATGAGGAATGCCTTTGCCCTTTTCGTCCTGTGCGCCTCTTTGGTGGCCACGGCGGCGCAGGCCCAAAGCAACAAACGCACACTGACGGATCGCGATGACCTCTACGGGTGGGAGGCGATCGGCCGCCTGGATGTGGGCAAACGGTCTTTCTGTACGGGAACGCTGATTGCGCAGGACATGGTGCTGACAGCCGCCCATTGTGCCTTGGATAAACGCACCGGACAGGCCTATGAGCCGGGCGAGGTGACATTCCGCGCTGGGCTGAGCAATGGCGTCGCCCTGGCCGAGCGCAAGGTGGTTCAGATTGCCACGCTGCCAAGCTATGGGGCCAATGACCCTCTGTCGAATAAAGGTGTGCGCGAAGACGTGGCGCTGATGCGGCTGGACGAGCCGATCCCCTATTCGGTTGCCGACCCGTTTGTCCTGTACAAGGGCCCCGTCATCGGCTCGGAACTCAGTGTAGCCTCTTACGGGCGAGGCCGGTCCGAGGCCATAACGCGCGAAAAATCCTGTCGAATCCTAGATCGGAGAGACGGGCTGATCACCTTTGATTGCGATGTCACCTTTGGCTCATCGGGGTCGGCCGTTCTGACCAAAAACGGGTCGCGCTGGCAGATTTTGTCGGTTGTCTCCGCTATTGGCGAGAGTGGGGGGCGCAAGATCGGCTTCGGGATGGAGCTATCTCCGGTCGTCTCCGAACTCAAGGCGATCATGCGGCGGGATGCGCCCCAACCCAAAGCCACGATCCGCAGATTGCAGGTGGGTTCGGGCAAGTCCGGTTCAGGAGCGAAATTCATCAGCTCGGGCGGGGGTTGAACTTACGTAAATCGTTACCCATTTGATTTGTATCGGATCGCCACAACGGGGTCCGGTATCACCCGAGGCCCGTCCAGATTGGAGGGCTGAACATCGTAAATCGCTCAAGGATGAGGATAACGACACATGCGTAGTTTTGATTTTGCACCGCTGCACCGCGCCACCATTGGTTTCGACCAGATCGCCGACATGATGGACCGCGTTCTGACCAACGACGTGGCACAGCCCAGCTATCCCCCATACAACATCGAAAAAACCGACGCCGACACCTATCGGATTTCCGTCGCTGTCGCCGGTTTTTCTGAAGAAGACCTGTCCGTCGAAGTGAAGGAAAACGCACTGATCGTGGCTGGCAAGAAAGCCGCCGAGGACAAGGACCGCAGCTATCTGCACCGCGGTATCGCCACCCGTGCGTTTGAGCGCCGCTTTGCCCTGGCCGACCATGTTCGCGTGACAGGTGCCAGCCATGAAAACGGCATGCTGAACATTGACCTCAAGCGCGAAGTGCCCGAAGCGCTGAAACCGCGCCGGATTCAGATTTCCTCGGGTAAGGCCATCGAAAAAGATGTGGTTGATGCCAAGGCCGTGAACTGACGCGCCTTAAGTTCCTGCGGCGGTCTCCTCCTCCCTGACTGCCGCAACACCCGCCCCGCGTTCCTCCAGACGCGGGGCGTTGTTTTTTGGCGCTACCCAAGGGCTCTCTTCCCTGATCAACCACGTGGCTTTCCTGTTCCGATCTGCCTATAAGTGAATGAAAAGACCAAGAGCAGTCAGAGGTCATGCATGACCCTATTGGGCATCACATGTCAGAAGGATGACGGGCCGTTTCTGGTGGAATGGCTGGCCCATCACCTTGCGGCAGGCGTCGATCGGTTTCTGGTGCTGAGCCACGATTGCTCGGATGGGTCAGATGCGTTGTTGCAGGCGCTGGCCCAGGATGCGCGGATTGAGCATTTTCCATTCAACCCTAAGGGCAATAAGGCCGTGCAGTGGCAGGCGTTGAAACACGCCTCGGATCACCCAGCTTACGCTTCGGCCGACTGGGCGCTGTTTTTCGATTGTGATGAATTCTTGTGTCTGCGGGATGCCACTCTGCCAGATTTGTTGACCCGGTTTGAGGCAGCATCAGGGTCCTTCGATGCCCTTGCCTTGCCGTGGCGGTTTTTTGGCACGGGTGGTCAAGTACAGCGTGGCAGCGGTTTGACGCCCGAGAGGTTTACACAAGCCGCGCCCGAGGATTTGCATTTTCCGCTCGGCCACCTGTTCAAGACGCTCCACCGTCCGGCGGCGTTTCAGAAGCTGGGGGTGCATCGGCCCCGCAGCAAACCGTCAAAACCCGCGCGCTGGATCGGGCCGGATGGGGCGGACCTGCCGGTGGGCTTCGTGTGGAATGATAGCGCGATTTCGCTCTATGGTCTGCCTGTGGACGCGCGTCAGGTCTGGTTGAACCACTATGCCTTGCGCTCGCGCGAAGAGTTCATGGTTAAACGCGTGCGCGGTTTGCCGAACCACACGGAGCGCGAAATCGGGGTGACCTATTGGGCCGAGCGCAACTGGAACACGGTCGAAGAGACAAGCATTTCCGCAATGATGAACGTGACCCGTGCTGTTTACGCCGACCTGATGGACCTGCCCGGCGTAGCTGCCGCGCATGAGGCCTGCCTGAACTGGCACCGCGCCGCCTATGCGGCCTTGCAGCAAGATATCGAGGCCGTACGGCTGGAGTTCCGCCTAGGGCTGGTCAACAGCATCCCGCCCTCGGCGCAAGAGGGGGCCGCGTTTGTTGCCCGACAGGTCTCGCTTTTGTCAAAGGCGGCTGAGTGATGGGGCTGATCGAACGGCAGCTTGCAGGTCAGGATTTGGGTGTCGCGATCCTGCTCGATGCGGTTGTGCATCAGGATGGCGGCGCGCAGGTCGTCACGTTGTTCTTTGACCGTTTGATCGAGCCTGAGGACGTCATCCCCTCTGATGGCAGTAAGCTTGAGGAGATGGGCGCTGTGGGCGACGCGCGCATCCTGCGATATCGCTTGCCGCAACACGCTTTGCCTCGGTTCACGATCTGCGGTGTTCCGTTTGAGGCCAGTGCGCCCTCGGAATGCGCGCTGTTTGAGGGACAGAATGCGTTTATCGCTCAACGCAACGGCGAAAGCGTTGAGATCGTGTTGCAGTGGCTGACCTATCACATCGAAACGCAGGGTCTTGAGGCCGCGGTGGTCCTCGACCGTGCCAGGCCGGGTGCCGAGGATGGGTTTGCCGCCGCGCTTCGCGAGGGTCTGGAAGCTCACGCACTGACCTGTCAGGTGGTTCTCGTCCAGAGCCCGGTGCCGCTTGGTAAACCCGACCTTCCGCCCGAGGCGCACCCGTTTTGCGTTAGCGAGTCTCCGGGCAAGGACCGGATGAACGTCCCGCCCCCCAGCCCATGGGACAGCCCCCTTGGCGCGTTTTCGGTCTATGAGATCATGCGCACACGGTTTCTGGCGCAGGCGCGCGCTGTGGCAAATATCGACGTGCATGACCTTATGGTCGAAACAGATACATCTGTCTTCGACGCAGCCGTCGCAGCCGAGGGCGGGCTGATCGCGCTTTTCGGGCGGCATTGCTATCCGTGGCGCGTGCGTGCGGGCCAAAAGGCACATTTCGGCGATCATACATGCGTGCAGTTCGATGCGACGGGCGGTCGGCAGCGCTGGTGCATCGCGCCGGCCAAATCCGCCCCAGATGCGGTCTGGCGGTTGGTCCGGGTTGGAAATGCGCGCCCGGATTCGACCCTAACTATGGGGTTCTACCGTCATATGCTGTTGCGGCACCCAACACGCTCGATCTCGAAAATCGTGCCCAAGACCTCTCTGATCGAGCATGAGCCGTTGTTGCAATTGTCCGCCACGACCTGGGGGCACAAACCGGTGCGGATGCCCGAGTTGGAGGTCACCTCAAAGGAAACAGGGCGCGGACGCTGTGCCATCGTGACCACGATGAAGAACGAAGGCCCGTTCATTCTGGAATGGCTCGCCTATCATCGGGCTATCGGGTTCGATGATTTCCTGATCTACACCAATGACTGCACCGACGGCACTGATACGATGCTGGAGATGCTGCAAAGCAAAGGCCTGGTTCAGCACCGAGACAACCCGTTCCGGCAGATGGATATGCGTCCGCAGCACGCGGCCCTGCATTCCGCGGATGATGAGCAGATCGTCAAAGACGCCACGTGGGTCGCCTGCATTGATGTGGATGAATACGTGAACATCAAATGCGGCGACGGCACTCTGGACGCGCTGTTTGCCGCTGTACCTGATGCGAACATGATCGCGATGACTTGGCGTCTGTTCGGCAACGGCGATTCGCACGAGTTCGAAGACAGGCCCATTATCGAACAGTTCCAGCGCTGCGCCCCTGAATATGCCCGCAAACCGCATCAGGCCTGGGGGTTCAAGACGCTGTTCCGCAATATCGGCCTGTTCCGAAAGCTGGGTGTACATCGCCCCAAGGGCCTCAATCCGCAATTGTGGGAGGAGATCAACTGGGTCAACGGGTCCGGCGCGCCGATGCCGCGTTCGATGTTTCGCAATGGCTGGCGCTCCACGATCAACACCTATGGCTATGATCTTGTGCAGTTAAACCACTACGCTGTCCGCTCGGCCGAGAGCTTTCTGGTCAAGCGCGACAGGGGCCGGGTGAACCACGTTGAGCGTGATCAAGGCCTCGCCTACTGGTTCCGTATGAACAACAACTACGCCGAGGATCATTCCATCGCGCGCATGGTGCCAGCGATGCAGGCCGAACTGGACCGCCTGCTCAGCGATCCCGAGATCGCCGCCGCGCATGCCCATTCGGTAGATTGCCACCGTGCCAAGATCGCAGAGCTGAAGGCCACGCCGAACTACGCCGCTTTCTACGCCGAACTGACAGGCGCGCGCCTTGAAAAGCTTGCGCGTCTGCATCGGCATTTCGGGGCGAATGTGTTCCTCAAAGGCCCCTCATCCATTCCGGATGACGTGCTGGAGCATGACCCCGACAAAGATTGGTTCTTTACCGTCGATCATGACGGGGAAACACAGCATTAGAGCCTAAAGCGCGGCTTTCAGCCCGTTTACAAGTTCATCCATTTCCGGATCCAGCTTCATCGAGGCTGCTTTGCGCCGGTGCCATTCGACCGCCCGCGCATGCAGATCGCCCAAAACCGGGTCAGATTTCAACTCATCCGCCAGCTTGTTGCTTTGCGGGGCGTAGCGCTCGATCGAGGTGTCTTTTTCGTCGTTGAGGTTGAACCTGTCCCAGTATTCCATACCCAGCACGTGGTGGCTGTGGTTCGCCCGCCCACGCGCGCGTTTGATCAGAAAACTCTCCATCGAACGCAACGCGTAGTGGTTGACCTGCGCGTGGGTAAACAAAGGCGGGTTCTCGGTGCGGGCGCCATCAACGACGTAGTCCGCGCCGCCGGGCAGAACACGCTTCGTGTCCGAGACATGCTCATCTAGCGACACCGGCGCATGCAGGCCCATCCGCTTGAATTTATGCTGGTTGGTGTAGAGAGACTTGACGAATTTACCGGTTTTGGGCCGTTCCTCTGCGTCCCATTCAAGCTCGCCCATGGTGAATTGCTGGGTGACGGGCGCGTCGTCGAACCGCTCGATATGGTCCGGGCCGAAGACCCGCCAAGGGACCGAGATTACATCCGCATCCGCACCAGACCCTTCGACCAGCGCGCGGGCCGAGCCATCGCCCATATGGATATTCAGGTACTCATCCACATCGCAGACAAAGACCCATTTGGCATCCATCACGATGTCGTAGCGACGCGAGGCCTGCCGCAGGGCCGAACGGTGAATGCCGCCGCTGCGAATGATCGTGTTGTGCTGGGTGACCAGCCCCATCTCTTGCAGGCGCAGAAGGATTTCGACGGTGGGGTCGGTGCAGTCATTCGTGCAGACCAGAATGTGGTCAAAGCCCAGCGTTTTGTAGTGCGCCACCCAATCAATGATGTAGGGGCCTTCGTTTTTCATCGTGGAGACGACTGTATAAGTCTCATTGCTCATGACTGTCTGCTCGCTTGCCTGCTTTGGCGCTTGGGTCTTGTCTATGCGGCGCAAAACGGGATGCACCAAGGTCACGCCCGGCCAACTATTCGCGCCTGCTGCGTAATCTGGCGGTACCCAAGCGCGGCGCAAGACCTTAGGATCAAGAAAACGACGCGTGTGCCAAAATACACGCAGGCACAAGGATACGCGGATGGCACGCACGCGCGAGGTTGGCACGTTATGGATCGGTGGCCCGCTCAGTTGGCTTGAACAGCTGTGCCTGAAATCCTTTGTGGACAAAGGGCAGAAGATCACCCTGTTTTCCTACGAGGATATCCCCAACGTCCCTGATGGTGTGATCCGCCGCGACGGGCGCGAGATCATAGATACCGACGATTTCATCAAATACGAACAGAAGAACTCATTCGCGCTGTTTGCTGATTGGTTCCGGCTGCACATGATCCAGAAATGCCCCGGCATGATCTGGATCGACACGGATGTCTTCTGCCACCGTCCTATGACCTATGACAGCGACTATGTCTTTGGCTATGAGCTGCCGGACTCACCTCGGATCAACAACGCGGTGCTGGGCATACCCGCTGACAGCGAGCTGCTGCGCCAGATGCTGGACTTCACCGAGGATCGCTATTCCATCGCGCCGTTCCTGCCGAAGGCGAAACAGCGCGCCATGCAGCAGGCGGCGGAAAGCGGCAACCCGGTTCACATTTCGCAGCAGCCATGGGGTGTCTGGGGGCCGATGATGGTAACACATTTTGTTCACGCGTTGGGTTTGGAGCACCACGCCCTGCCGGTCAGCGCCTTCTACCCGGTCACCTTCCCCGAGCGCTACAAGTTCATGCGTCGTGTGGCGTTGGCCAAGCAGCTGATTACCGAAGACACCACGGCACTTCATTTGTGGGCCTCCAACAAGCGCCAGTTGGGCAACCATCACAACGGCCTGCCGCCCAAAGGCACGTATCTTGCCAAACTTGTGGCAGAGACGGGTATCAACCCGGTCCTCGCGCCGATCAAAGGGCGCGGGCACACGGTGTTTGACGGAGCGCTGATTGATGAGGTCGACCTGACCGAGGTCCGCTCGGTCGCGGATCTGACCGGCAAGGCGCGGAGCTTTGTTCTTGCGCTGCATCACAAGTTCGATTGCGACGTCAAGCTGGTCGACGTCAACCGTCGCGGCAAGTTCAAACCCGAAGAGGAGCCTTGGATTGAAAACTACGTCGCCTTTCTGACTGATCATGAGGTCGACCCGGACCGGATCGAAATCATCACCGCTGAGGACCGGCTGAAGCCGGTGGATGTGCTGTGCAATCTCGAAGGATTTGGCGATCGCTACAAGGTGCCGTTCCTTGAGAAATTCCTGACTCGGATGCTGCATTCCGACACGCGGCTGTTCATGGATATCCGCAAAGGCTCGGGCGCGTTTCCATTCCTTAAGGCGTTTGGGACCAATGAAAAGATCGCCACGCATGAGGTTGACGGGCACGAGGTCACCCGCGTGAAGGTTCTGCCAAAACCGCCAGAACCCACCGATGCGGAAAGCAGCTGGGCGCGGATCGCGACGGATCTTGCAGGCAAGGACGGCTGGTATCGTCCCGGCGAGAACGGGCATTCACTGCTTTATATGCCACGGTCCAAGGACACTCTTGTGGTGACCTTCGACAATCTGGACGTGGCGATGAACAACCGTAAAGACCGTCGCCCATGGGGATATTCCTTCATCAAAGAGCAGAACTGGTCGATGCTTTCGGCCATCGCGGGCGGCTGGACCTGGTATCGTGAACCCTGGGTTTATGACCAATTCGATGAGTTGAAGCAAAGCGGTTTCTTCCAGCAGTTTCAGCGTGTTGTCTTTTATGGGGCCTCGATGGGCGGCTATGCGGCCTGCGCCTTTTCTCCGGCAGCGCCGGGCTGCGATGTGGTTGCGATCTCACCGCAAAGCACGGTCGACAAGTCCGTTGTCCCGTGGGAGACGCGCTATAAAACCGTGTGGGATCGGGACTTTACCGGCCATTATGGCGATGCCGCGCAGGTCAGTCAGGCGGCGCGACGGGTGTCGATCCTCTATGATCCCTATGAGCCGCTGGATGCGGGCCACGCGGCGCGGTTCACGAACGCCAACGTCTCGCATCTGCGCGCGCCGCTGTTGGGGCATCGGTTGGGGTCGTCTCTGCTGCAGATGGGAATCTTGCACCCGATCATTCTGGGGGCGTTGAACGGCACCCTGACTGAGGCTGAGTTCTACACCCTTCTGCGCGCCCGCAGACAATTCCCGCGCTACCAGCGAGAGCTGTTCAATCGCGCGGTCAAGAAAGGGCACAAGGACCTCGCCCGCCGACTTGGCGCACATATCCTGAAACAAAACCCCAACCGGGCCGTGCGGCTGGGGTTGAAAGAATTGGGCTAGACGAGGCCGCTAGGCGCGTTTTTCGCCGATGGTCGCAACGCCCAGAATATCCAGAACCTTGGCTTCGATCTGCTCGGCATTCATGCCCGCCACCGCGTACATGTCCGCCGGGCTGGCCTGATCAATGAAGATGTCGGGCAAGACCATCGAGCGGTATTTGAACCCGCTATCAAACACCCCTTCGTCGGCCAAGAGCTGCGCGACGTGGCTGCCGAAGCCGCCAACGGCCCCTTCTTCGATGGTGATCAGCGCCTCGTGGTTTTCGACCAGATCGAGGATCAGATCGCGGTCCAGCGGCTTGGCAAAGCGCGCGTCCGCTATTGTCGGAGTGATGCCGCGTGCCGACAAGGCCTCAGCTGCTTTCTGAACCTCGGCCAGACGGGTGCCGAAGGATAACAAAGCCACGCGTGCGCCTTTCTGTATCAACCGGCCTTTGCCGATTTCAAGAACTTCGCCCCGTTCGGGTAGATCAACGCCAACGCCCTCACCTCGGGGATAGCGGAACGCAATTGGGCCATCATCATGGGCTGCGGCGGTGGCCACCATATGCATCAGCTCGGCCTCATCCGCGGCGGCCATGACCACCATGCCCGGCAGATTAGCCAAATAGGCGATGTCGAATGACCCGGCATGGGTGGCCCCATCCGCGCCAACAAGCCCTGCGCGATCGATGGCAAAGCGCACCGGCAGGCGCTGGATCGCCACGTCATGCACAACCTGATCATACCCGCGCTGCAGGAACGTCGAATACATCGCGCAGAAGGGTTTCATCCCGCCTGCAGCCAGCGCGGCACTGAAGGTCACGCCATGCTGCTCCGCAATCGCCACGTCAAAACAGCGAGAGGGGTAGCGTTCCGCAAACAGGTTCAATCCGGTACCATCGGGCATGGCGGCAGTGACGGCGACGATCTTGTCATCTCGCGCAGCTTCTTCCACCAACGTTTTGCCGAAGACCGAAGTATAGGACGGCGCGTTTGAGGGTGCTTTTTTCTGTTCACCCGTGACCACATCGAACTTGGCGGTTGCGTGGCCCTTGTCGCGGGCCTGCTCAGCCGGGGCGTAGCCCTTGCCCTTTTTGGTCAGCACGTGGATCAGGATCGGCCCCGTGGCCCGTGCCTTGACGGTGCGCAGAACCGGCAGCAACTGGTCCATGTCATGCCCGTCAATCGGGCCGAGGTAAGAGAACCCGAGCTCTTCGAACAAGGTCCCGCCAACAGCCATCCCTTTGAGCATCTCTTTCGCGCGTTTGGCTCCTTCGCGGAAGGGCTCGGGCAGCAGAGAGACCGCGCCTTTGGCGGCGGCTTTCAACTCGTGAAACGGTTCCTCGGCGTAGATGCGCGACAGGTAGGTCGACAGAGCGCCGACGGGTGGCGCGATGCTCATCTCGTTGTCGTTCAGGATCACGATCAGGCGCTTTCGCAGGTGGCCTGCGTTGTTCATCGCCTCAAACGCCATGCCCGCAGACATCGAGCCATCGCCGATCACCGCAATCGCATCGCCCAGCCCTTCTGGGGTTACCCCGCCCAGATCGCGGGCGACGGCAAAGCCCAATGCGGCACTGATCGAAGTGCTGGAATGCGCCGCACCAAACGGGTCATAGGGGCTTTCACTGCGTTTGGTGAAGCCGCTGAGGCCATCCTTCATGCGCAAGGTACGGATACGGTCGCGGCGTTCGGTCAGGATCTTATGCGGATAGCACTGATGCCCGACATCCCAAATAATCTTGTCGCGTGGTGTGTCGAAGACTGCGTGCAACGCCGTCGTCAACTCAACCACACCAAGGCCCGCGCCCAGATGCCCGCCGGTGACCGACACGGCCGAGATCGTCTCGGCCCGCAATTCCTGCGCTAGCTGATGCAGTTGCGCGTCCGAGAACTGCTTCAGATCCGCAGGGCGGTTCACAAGGTCCAGCAGTGGCGTATTCGGACGGTCAGACATTTGGCGCGTTCCTGGCTTAGCTGTCCCGGGCAATAACGAAGCGAGCAGCGTCCTTCAAGGTTTCAGCCTTGGCCCCATACCCATCCAGCGCGGCGCAGGCTTCGCCCACCAGCTCTGCTGCACGGGTTTTGGCTGCATCCAGCCCCAGAAGCGAAACAAAGGTTGCCTTGCCCGCATCTGCATCTTTTTGCAGCCGTTTTCCGGCCTTTTCGGCATCGCCCTCGATATCCAAGATGTCATCGGCGATTTGAAAAGCAAGCCCAAGGGCTTGGGCATATTGGCGCAACGGGGTCGGATCGGCTTGCGCCAACCGAGCGCCCGCACAGGCGGACCATTCGATCAACGCCCCGGTTTTACCCGCTTGCAGCCGCGTGATTTCGCCCAGCGACAGCGGGTCAGAGGCCGTTTCAGCCGCAATATCCAGTGCCTGACCGAGAACCATGCCCTGCGCCCCACTTGCCTTGGCCAGAGTCATCGCCAGTTCGGCGCGAATCTCGGGCTTGCCGACTTCGGGCCGTGTGCAAAGCTCAAACGCCAGGGTCTGCAAAGCATCCCCGGCCAGAACGGCAGTGCCTTCGTCCCATTTCACGTGAACCGTTGGGCGCCCGCGTCGCAGGTCATCGTCATCCATACAGGGCAGGTCATCATGGACGAGAGAATAGGCGTGCAACGCCTCAATCGCGGTCGCGGGCCAGATCGCCTGCGAGGCACTAACGCCATGCAGGCGCGCGCTTTCCAGAACCAGAAACCCCCGCAGACGCTTTCCGCCATCGGTGGCGTAGGCCATGGCCCGCGTCACATCCAGATCGTCAAGCGCCCCCAGCACCAGGTCAAAATAGTTCTGAACCCGCGCCGCATCCTGCGCCAGCCTGTCGCGAAACATTTACTGACCTTCGACTGGAGTCGTCCCGGTTGGCTGCCCGCTGGCGTCCAGTGTGATGGCGGCCACTTTTTCCTCAGCGCGCTTCAACTCATCTTCGCAGCGCTTCTTCAAAGCCGCGCCGCGTTCATAGAGCGCAATCGACTGATCCAGCGCCACGTCACCGCGTTCCAATTGGCCGACTACGGCCTCAAGCTCTTTCATCGCCTGTTCAAACGTCATCTGCTCAACGGGGGTATCGGTCATCGTGCTGCCTTCATCAGTTCTTCCACATGGGCGTGTGTCGCCTCGGCCAATGCGTTCAGATCATACCCGCCTTCGAGAGTCGAGACGATACGGCCCTCACAAACCTCGTCGGCGATCTTGCACAGCTCAGACGTGATCCAGGCGAAGTCGCCCGTGGACCAGTTGAGATTGGCCAGTGGATCGTCCTGATGGGCATCAAAACCGGCCGAGATAATGATCAGTTCGGGCTTGAAGGCTCTCAGGCGCGGGAAGGCCTGCGACTCATAGGCTGCGCGCATCTCAGCCCCACCGCTTGCAGGTGGCAGGGGTATGTTCAGAACCGTGTCGTAAGCCCCGGTTTCATCGGGTCGACCGGAGCCGGGCCACAGGGGCATCTGCTGGCTGGTGATCACAAGCGCGCGTTTTTCGTCCCATAACAGGTCCTGTGTGCCATTGCCGTGGTGCACGTCGAAATCCACCACCGCAACACGGGCCAGCCCGTGATGGTCCAGCGCATGTTTGGCACCCAAAGCGGCATTGCCGAACAGGCAAAACCCCATCGCCTTGTCGGTTTCCGCGTGATGACCCGGCGGACGAATGGCGCAGAACGCATTCGGGACCTCGCCAGACAGCACCAGATCCACCGCCCGAACAACGGCCCCAGCGCCGCGATACGCGGCATCGACCGACCCCGGAGACATAAACGTATCCCCATCAATCTGCGTAAACCCTTCGGCAGGCCGCGTGGCCCGGATATCGCGGATATAGTCCTCAGGGTGAACCCGCAGCAAATCGTCATCCGCCACCATCGGAGCGGTCCTGCGGTCCAGGTCCAATGCCTCCAGCGCATGTAGTATATGCTCTAGCCGCGCCACCCGCTCAGGATGGCCATCGGGGGTGACATGGCCCAGACAATCTGCATGGGTCAACAAGGCCGTCTTCATCGGGATCCTCTCTTCATCTGGCTAAAAGTATCCTCGCCGAAGGCATAAGATCGCCGCGCAGCGGCCCGGTCAATCCGGTGCCAGCATATACCCTGCTCCGCGAACGGTTTGCAGGTATCGAGGCTGCTTGGGGTCCTGTTCGATCTTGCGGCGCAACCGCGTGATCTGCACGTCGACGGCCCGCTCCTGCGCCTGCCCCTTGTCGCGTCCCAGATCCTCAACCAGTTTTGCCCGGCTGATCGGCTCCCCCGGTTTGGCCGAGAAGATCTTCATCAACTGGCTTTCAGTTGCGGTCAGACGCACCGGATCCTCACCCTGCCACATCTCTCCCCGCTCGATGTCATAGCGGATCGGGCCAAGGGTCAAGATTTTCGCTGCCGCATCCTGAGCAGGAGCTTCGGGCATCCGCCGCAGAATGGCGTTGATGCGCAGCAACAGCTCTTTCGGCTCAAACGGTTTGGCCAAATAGTCATCGGCCCCGGCCTCAAGCCCAGCAATCCGATGCTCGGTCTCGCCACGCGCCGTCAGCAAAAGGATCGGAGTGCTGTGGGTCTCGCGCAGCGCTTTGGTCAGGCTCACGCCATCCTCACCGGGCATCATCACATCCAGAACGATCATGTCGAAGTCTAGCCCGGACAGCACCCGACGCGCATGCGCCGCGTCGCGCGCGGCGGTCACCAGAAACCCGTTCCGCATCAGAAACTTCTTCAGCAGGTCTCGAATGCGCTCGTCATCGTCGACGATCAGCAGGTGGGCATCCATATCGCTCATGAGGTCGTATCCCGCAACTTCTTGTAAGCATGACGCATATCAGCATCCATCATTGCTTCAAGTACTTTGCGAAAACCGGCCACGGCCTCGGGGCCTGCATCCTTGTAAGCGGCCCGCATGCGCGCGCGTTGGGCGTCGGACAATGTTGCCTCAAGCGCGCGGCCTTTTTCCGTCAGAAACAGATGCCGCTCGCGCTTGTCCACGGTCCCAACGCGGCTTTCGACCATACCGTCTTCGATCAGCGTCCGCAGCACACGGTTCAGGGATTGTTTCGTCACGCCCAGAATGGCCAGCAGGTTGTTGACCGTCGTCCCGGGGGCGCGGTTGATGAAGTGGATCGCCCGGTGATGCGCCCGCCCGTAAGACATGTCCGCGAGGATACGATCCGGATCCGCCGTAAACCCCCGATAGGCGAAAAACATCGCCTCAATCCCCTGCCGCAACTGCTCATCGGTTAGGAATAACAGGCTTTCGCCCCCATATATCGGGGCGGGGCGGATTTCGGACATATCATGCCTCATGCGTTACTCGGTCTACAGTTTAAGTCAGCCTTATTGACATTCCAAGGGCAGACAGGTATCGAATCGCAGTTTTTGCGCAAGATTGTGTCCGCTCCGGTCCTAACTAGCGCAACATTCGCAAATTCAACCCGGTTCAGGAGGTTTCGCATGGCGGGGTATGATGATCGTGATGGCACCATCTGGTTGGATGGCAAGCTGGTCCCATGGCGCGAGGCCAATGTCCACATCCTGACACATGCGATGCACTACGCCTCGTCCGTGTTCGAGGGCGAGCGCGCCTATAACGGCAAGATCTTCAAAAGCCGGGAACATTCCGAACGTCTGATCGCCTCGGCCGAGGCGCTGGACATGCCGATGCCCTACGATGTGGATCAGATCGAGGCCGCCAAGGAAGAGGCCCTGAAAGCCAGCGGCCTGAAGGACGCCTATGTCCGCGCGCTGGTCTGGCGTGGTTCGGGCGAGGATATGGGCGTGGCCTCGGCCAAGAACCCCGTGCGGATGGCTGTCGCCGTCTGGCCGTGGGGGGCCTACTACGGCGACGCCAAGATGCAAGGTGCCAAGCTGGACATCGCCGAATGGAAACGCCCCAGCCCTGAGACCATTCCGGTTCACGCCAAGGCGGCGGGCCTCTACATGATCTGCACCATCTCCAAGCACAAGGCCGAGGCTAAGGGCTGCTCGGATGCGCTGTTCATGGATTGGCGCGGTTATGTGGCCGAGGCCACCGGGGCCAACGTCTTCTTCGTCAAGGATGGTGAGGTCCACACTCCGCTGGCGGATTGCTTCCTGAACGGCATCACCCGCCAGACCGTCATCCAGATGCTGAAAGACAAGGGCATTACCGTGCATGAGCGCCGCATCAAGCCCGAGGAAATGGCTGATTTCGAGCAATGCTGGCTGACTGGCACGGCGGCCGAGGTCACTCCGGTCGGGCAGATTGGCGACTACACCTTTGAAGTGGGCGATCTGACCCGCGAAATCGCGGAAGACTACGAGAAACTCGTCCGCTCCTGATAAGACCTGAAACCCCTGCTTCGGCGGGGGTTTTTGTTACAGATCGTGCAGAGTGTCTTGCAGATCGTTCAACAGCATGGACCTTGGTGTGCTGCGCTGTATCTTTGCCCTATGTTGGACCTTCTCAGCGATATCCTCACCCGCCTGTCCCTACGCGGCACGTTCTATTTCCGGACCTCCTTCACCCCGCCTTTCGGGATTCAGGTGCCCGGCTTTGAAAACGTGGCCCGGTTTCATTTCGTCCAGCGCGGAGAACTGAAGGTCCACATCCCGGCAACCGGCGAGACCGTGCGTCTGAAACAGGGCGACCTGATCGTGATCCCGCATGGTGCGCAACATGTGCTGCTGTGCAATGAGGTCAGGCCATTTGACGCCTTGCCATTGGAACAGGTGCTCGACATTGCGGGCTATACCGGTGACGGCGTTCTGGTCTATGGCGGCGCGGACGAAGAACGCGATACCCAACTGATCTGCGGACATTTTTCGTTCACAGGACCAGCTGGCCGGAATGGCACCGGTCATATGCTGATCGACCGGCTACCGCCCTACATCCTGATTCAGAATTACGGAGAAGAAGCGGGATCGTGGATCGAGGCCACCCTGCGCATGATCGGCTCAGAAGTGTCCGGCGCGCGGATTGGCGGCGACCTGATTGCTCTGAAACTGTCCGAAGTTCTGTTCGCACAGGCGATCCGGGCCTATCTGGAACATCAAAGCCCCGACGATGACGCCTTGGCCGGATTTGCCGATCCGCGAATCTCGCGCGCTTTGACTGCATTCCACCAAGCCCCCGCGCAGGAGTGGAGCGTGGCCAGCCTTGCCAATGAGGCCGCGATGTCGCGCACGGCCTTTGCCCAACTTTTTGCTGAGAAGATGGGAACCACGCCGATGCAATATCTGACGGACTGGAGGATGCAGATTGCTTGCCACGGTCTGACCGAGGGGCGTTGGAACGTGGCCGACGCCGCAGCCGAGGCCGGTTATGCCTCTGAGGCGGCATTTTCGCGGGTGTTCAAGAAACAGGTCGGAGTGTCTCCGGCCGCTTATCGCGAGATGCACTGATCCACCAATACTTCTGAACGATCTGCAATGTTTTGAAAACGATCTGGGCTGCTGCGTTCCCAAGGCAGGTCCTATTCTTGATCTGTCTCTGATTGAGGAAAGGAAATCCAGATGTCCCTCCGTTTTGTCACCCGCAATATTCACGCCTATCTCGACTATCCCGTTGCCATTGCACTGATGGTGCTGCCCTTTGTGCTTGGACTGGGCCAATCCAATCCGCTGGCGCTGTGGCTGTCCGTTGTCACCGGCGTTGCTGCTTTCGTCCTGACGGTACTCACCGACCATCACCTGGGGATCTGGCGGGTGCTGCCTTACAAACTGCATCTAGCCGTGGATCTGGCCGTTGGCGTGACCTTCCTGCTGGCCCCCAGCTTGCTCGGCTTTTCGGGAATCGACGCGCTGTTCTACTGGCTGAACGGGGCCGCTGTTGTCGCTGTGATCTCGCTCAGCGCGCCTGAACAAACCGCAGCGGCCTGAATCCAACCTGCATCTCACTGCTCAAAGCCGCGCTGTCCTGTGCGGCTTTTCCTTTATTAGGGTCTGTTTTTCTGGGTAAAACAGGCCCGCTGACTTGCTCCGTTGTTTTTCCTTGCAAAAACCGACAAAAACAGTCAGAAAAAAGCAACGCCAGATGAACCGATCAAGCACAAGGTTCCGGGGCGGTCTGTGGGCTCAGCAAGTTCAATCGTGATGGCCTGCCACCGTTCCGGGAACGACCGAGGGCACCGATGCGTACCAGATTTGAAGAGCTGCTATCCGACCCGTGTTGCGCGTCCTGCGATTGCGACGCACTAGCCTCGGATGTTGAGGCCTATCTGGATCGCAAAACCTGCGACGCAGAAAAATGCCGAGAGCTGAAACAGCAGCCCTCGGACGAATTTGTCAGAGAAACACCCAAAGGGGCGCGTGGTTAGTAGTCCACGCCGCGCTGGGCTTTGATTCCGACCTTGAAAGGGTGCTTTTCTTCGGTCATCTCGGTGACCAGATCGGCATAGTCCCGCAGTTCTTGCGGGGCATCACGTCCCGTCAGGAATACGCTGGTCTTGTCGGAGCGGCCATTCAACCCCTCAATCACACGTTCAACCGACAGGTATTCGTAGCGCAGTGCGATGTTGATCTCATCCAGCACGACCAGATCGTAGTCCCCGCTGGCCATCAGGTCGCAGGCCTTGTCGAACGCGGCGGTGGCGGCGGCGATGTCGCGCTCACGATCCTGAGTGTCCCAGGTGAAGCCTTCGCCCATCGTGTGCCATGTCACCAGATCGCGTTCTTCGAAAAAGCGCCGCTCGCCGGTTTTCCACTTGCCCTTGATGAACTGTACAACGGCAACCTTTTGGCCCCAGCCAAGCGCACGGATGACCACGCCAAAAGCGGCCGAGGATTTGCCCTTGCCCTTGCCGGTATTGATCAGCACCAGGCCACGGTCAGGGTCGACCGCTTCGGACACTTTTTTGCGGTGCTTGGCCTGCACCTCTTGCATCTTTTCCTTGTGGTCTTGTGCGTCACTCATGTTGGGCCCTCATTGATTGTTGCGCTCAAACTAAGCGAAGTTGGCGAAAGGTAAAGTCACGGTTTGTGGTCGGTCAGAGACCGCGCCTTGCCGCGCTCCAACCCCAGCTGATGTTCGCGCCAAACCACGACCACATTGCCGGCGATCACCAGTGCCGCACCAAGCAAGATCGCCAGCGTCGGCAGCTCATCGAACCAGAAATAACTGATCGCAATGGCGAACAGCATGGTGGTGTAGTCATAAGGTGCCAGCATCGATGCCTGACCAAACCGATAGGACGAGGTCACAAGGATCTGCGCAACCCCACCGATCAGGCCAACAACGACCAATAACAGAGCCTGATCCAGTGTCGGCATGGTCCAACCCCAAAACACGGTCAGCGATGAAAGCAGCGTCGCCGTGATCGAGAAATAGAACACGATGGCGGCGGGGTGGTCGACCTTGACCAATTGCCGGATATGAATTTGCACAAAGGCCCGCGCGATGGTTGCAGCCAGAACGCAAAGGGCGCCAATCGTTGCCGCCACTTCCATCTCGGTGCTGCCAAGCCGGGGCCAGAGCATGATCAGAACCCCGACAAGCCCCAGCATCACCGCACCGATGCGGATCATGCGGATGCGCTCGCCCAACAAAATGGCGGCTAGGACGAGGGTGAAAATCGGGGTCGCGTAGCCGATGGCCGTGACCTCGGGCAAAGGCAGTAGGCTGAGGCCGGTAAAGGTCAAACCCATTGCGCTGGTGCCCAGAACGCCACGCCAGAAATGGCCCATGGGTTTCTTGACGACAAAGCCCTGCGACAGCTCTCCGCGCCAGATCAGCCAGGCGATGATGACGGGAATCGCCAGGAGCGACCGGAAAAAGACCAACTCACCCGGTGGAAAATCTTCGGACAACGCTTTGACCAAGGCCGACATCAAGGTGAACAGCATCAAGGCGGTCAATTTCAGGCCCACAGCAAGAGCGGGGCGGTGCGATGTCAAGGATTGTGCCATTGGCCGGGAACCTGCGCTTTTGGCGCGGAAAGATCAACGACGGGATTGTACCAATTAGGTTGTTTCCCATGGCGCGGGCACGGGGTGGCCGATTTCATCCGCGAAGGCCCTGAGGAATTCAAGCATCTGCGCCCTGCGTTCTTGTGCCAGAGCATAGCCGGCTTCGGTCAGCATGTCGTCGGGCAGGCTCAGCAGTTTCACTTTCCAGTGGTCGATCGAGAAATTCAGGTCGTCCAGATCGCGCGCCTTGGCAAAGGGATCCTCGGGGTCGTAGAGATCACGGCCCAATGCACCAGCCACCGCAAAGGTGCGCGCAATACCGATCGCCCCCAGCGCATCAAGCCGGTCCGCATCTCGCAGGATCCGGGCTTCGGATGTGCGGGGCGGGATGTTGGCTGAGAAGCTGTGGGCCTCAATCGCGTGTTGGGTGGCTTGGATTTGCGCGTCAGAAAAGCCAAATTCCTTTAGAATAGACTCTGATTCCTGAGCGGATTGGCATGAGGCCAAGTGGCGGTTCGGGTCGTTCTTTGGCAGATTAATCAGATCATGCAGATAGCTGGCAGCCAGCAACACAGCCATGTCCGCCTGATCATCCGCAATCGCCTGAGCATTCCGCCAGACCCGATCCAGATGGGCCAGATCATGTGCAGGATCGGTTTGCATACGCTGCGCGACGATGCCGCGCAGGCGCGTGCGCAGATCAGCCAATATGTCCACGGTTCTCACCAATCTGGCCTCGGTGCAGCAGCAGATGGTCGAGGATCACGCAGGCCATCATTGCCTCCCCCACAGGCACAGCGCGGATACCGACGCAAGGGTCGTGGCGGCCTTTGGTGATGATCTCGGTTTCCTTACCCGATTTGGTGATCGTCTTGCGCGTGGTCAGGATGGATGAGGTCGGCTTTACCGCAAACCGCACCACGACGTCCTGTCCGGTGGAGATTCCGCCCAGAATTCCGCCCGCGTGGTTCGAGCTGTACTGAGGGCCGTTCTGGCCCATGAAGATCTCATCAGCATTGGCCTCGCCAGTCAGCTCAGCTGCGGTCATGCCCTCGCCGATCTCGACGCCCTTGACGGCGTTGATCGACATCATCGCTGCGGCCAGATCAGTGTCTAACTTGGCGTATATCGGTGCGCCCAGCCCGGCGGGGACGCCACGCGCGACGACTTCAACGATCGCACCGACCGAGTTGCCGGATTTGCGCAGGTCGTCCAGATAGACGGCCCAGTCTTCGGCGGCTTGGGCGTCAGGCGTCCAGAAGGGGTTCTGTTCGATCTGCGACCAGTCGAAATTGGCGCGGTCGAATTTGTGCGGGCCGATCTGGGTCATGTAGCCGGTGATCTGCACATTGGGTGCGATCTGTTTGATCGCTTCACGCGCCAGCCCTCCAGCCGCAACGCGCGAGGCGGTTTCGCGGGCCGAGCTGCGCCCTCCGCCGCGATAGTCGCGGATGCCGTATTTCTGCCAGTAGGTGATATCGGCATGTCCCGGGCGGAACTTCTCCATGATATCACCGTAGTCTTTCGAGCGCTGGTCGGTGTTCTCGATCATCAGCTGAACGGGCGTGCCGGTGGTTTGGCCTTCGAACACGCCAGAGAGGATTTTGACCTGATCAGGTTCGCGCCGCTGGGTGGTAAACTTGTTTTGCCCCGGTTTGCGTTTGTCCAGCCAGTGCTGGATCATCGCCTCGTCGATCTGCACGCCGGGAGGGCAGCCGTCTACCGTAGCGCCCAAGGCGGGCCCGTGGCTTTCGCCCCAGGTGGTGACGCGGAAGAGGTGTCCAAAGCTGTTCATCGACATGGGGCGGGCTCCTTTGCGGGGTTGTGATTAGCGGGGAGAGCCTTTGGCCTCAAGTGGATTTGCGTTTGAAATGGGGGAGGGGGCTCTGCCCCCGCCGCGCAAGCACGCCTCCCCGAGGTATTTTCAAACAGAAGAAGGATCAGGTTGCGTTGATCGCCTGACGGGTTTTCGTGATGTTGAGGGCGGCGTTGGCGGCCTCGCGCCCTTTTTGCACGAAGTGGTCGCGGTAGATGGCGTTGTGGTGGTCGGTTTCCTGATATTGATGTGGGGTCAGCGAGACCGACAGGACCGGGACGCCGGTGCCGAGGCTTGCGCGCATCAGGCCGTCAACCACGGCCTGGGCCACGAAATCGTGCCGGTAGATGCCTCCATCAACCACGAACGCGGCACAGGCGACAGCCGCATATTGGCCGGTTTGGGCCAGATCGCGTGCGATCAGGGGCATTTCAAACGCGCCGGGGACGTCGAACACGTCAACCTGATCGGTGGGGATGAGTTCCAGAAACCCCTCGAGCGCGCGGTCGACGATATCGGAATGCCAGTTGGCTTTGATAAAAGCATAGCGGGTGTGTGTCATCATCATCTCCTTAGCAAAACAGACACTTCACCCAAGGCGATCACGAGCAGACACGCCGTATCACCGACGCATCTGGCACGTTCTCTTTCATCCGGACTTTAACCGTCGGCTCTGGCTTTTCACCAGATCTGCTGACACCCCTTCGTAAACACGGCGAGGCCGCTCGCGGGCTTGCGGGTCAACGCCCGCATACCGCCGGTAGGGAATTTCACCCCGCCCTGAGAACGAGGCGGACCTTGCATAGATTGGGCCTCCTCTGCAAGAGATTTGGCAGGAGGAGTCTCATGCACCCGAATCCCGCCTTTCGCGCTGAAGAGATCAGCCGACATATCGCCTTTGCCCGTGATCGCGCCTTTGGCGTTTTGGCCATGTCGACGGATGCCGCGCCTTTGATCAGCCACGTGCCATTTCTGTTGTCCGAAGATGGCGCGGTGGCGGAGCTGCACCTTGTCCGGTCGAATCCGATTGTCCGGCTTTTGAAGACGCCGCAGGCAGCGCGAATCGCGGTTTCTGGTCCGGACAGCTATGTGTCGCCCGATTGGTATGAGGTGAGCGATCAGGTGCCGACATGGAACTATGTCGCCGTTCACCTAACCGGCATTCTGGAATTGCGCCCGGCGGAGGAGATGCGGGATTTGTTGGATCGGCAGTCGGCGTTTTTTGAAGGCCGGCTGCGCCCGAAGCCGCCCTGGCACAGCAGCAAGATGGATGGCGACGCGCTGGAGCGGATGATGCGGATGATTCTGCCCTGCCGGATGCAGGTCGAGGACATTCAGGGCACTTGGAAGCTGAACCAGAACAAGCCCGATGACGTTCGGATGCGGGCTGCAGAGCAGGTCGGGAGTTTTGGAATGGGCTCGGAGGTGCAGGCCCTACAGGAGTTGATGCGCGCTGTAGAGCCCTCGGGGAAATGACGGCTTTTGTTTTCTGCACCCTGTTGTAAGGTCGGCCCAAACAAAGGAGTGCGCGCATGAAACTCTATCACAGTCTGACTTCGCCCTATGTCCGTAAAGTCATGGTTTTGTTGCATGAAACAGAACAGCTAGAGGATGTTGAGTTGGAAACCGTGGCGGGTACGCCAGTGGCCCCGGCCGCGCCCTTGATTGGCAAGGCACCTTTGACAAAGGTTCCGGCCCTGGAGCGGCCCGACGGCCCGACCCTGTTCGACAGTCGCGTGATCTGCGCCTTTCTGGATGACCGCGCCGGGGGCCAGCTTTACCCCGAAAGTGCGCGGCGCTGGGATGTTCTCACGCTTGAGGCGCTTGCAGATGGCATCCTGGATGCCGCGCTGTTGATGACCTATGAAAGCCGGCTGCGTCCCGAAGACAAGCAATGGGATGAGTGGGTGGATTCGCAGTGGGTCAAGGTCGAGCGCGCCTGTGCCGTCCTGAACCAGCGTTGGATGGCACATCTGTCGGGTCCGCTGGACATGGGACAGGTGGCCGTGGGCTGTGCGCTGGGTTATCTGGATCTGCGCCATGACGCGCGGGGCTGGCGCAAGGGCAATGATGCCCTCGCAACCTGGTTTGCCGAGTTTGACGCGCGTCCGAGCATGGTCGCTACGCGCCCGGTGACGTAAACTTTACTGGCTGAACGTCGCCAGATAGGCGGCAATGTCGTCCGCGCCTTTCTTGAGCTTCACGCTCATATTAGGGCGGGCGGTATCGTCCTGCAGGAACTCTTTGATGAACCCGATCGGGTCTTCGGAGTATGCGGCGATGTTTTCCTCGGTCCAGACCAGACCTGCGTCACCGGCGCGGATCATGTCGTCGGTGAACATGCCGATGGGTAGGCGTTCGCTGCCATAGCGATAGTCGTTCTCGGATCCGGCGGTGCGGCCCACAACCCCGTATAGGTTGGGGCCTGTGATGCCGCCTTTGACCAGAACCTCGCCATCCTTGATGATCGCGTGGCAGGCCGAACAGCGGTTGTAGAGTTTTTCGCCTTTGGCGGGGTCTCCGGCCGCGGTGGCTTGGGTCGAAATAGAAATCGTTAACAGAACGGCGGCCAAGTGGGTCTTTGACATGGGGTGTCTCCTGATCGGCGTTCGCGCGAAACCGGGCATCAGGTATTCGCGCAATAAGTGCAACAGGAAACATGCCCGTTCGGCACGCGAAAAATCGTCTATTTCAGGCATATGATTTGTTGCTGAACAAACCCGGTTTCGTATGTCGGATTTTTCAGGTTTTCGCACCAATGCGACCCGCTTGTGCTGTCGGCCCAGGTTCGCTGGTCCCGGTCAGATCGCGGTCATAGGGCGCGAATCAAATGGGGCTGATTCGACGCGCCGTTGAAACATGAGGGCGAGAAACATCAAAAAGACTGCCCCGCGCGATGATAAATTACGCAGATGCGGCGTATTGCGCATTCAACACCGCTGGACGAATACTATTCTGCTCGGTAGAGAATTCCGCTAAGACCCGGCATCCATGCCGGGTTCCAGCTATTGGCCCGTTCGCACGGGCGCTAGACAATCGGAGAAAACCTCGTGTCCCACGTAGAAGACCACGAAGGCACCCGCAGAGATTTCCTGTACTACGTCGCGGGCGGCGCAGGGGTCGTAGCGACCGGTGCTGCGGTATGGCCTATGATCAATCAGATGAACCCGTCGGCGGATGTGCAGGCTCTGTCCTCGATCCGTACGGATGTAAGCGGTGTTGAGCCGGGTACACAGCTGACGGTCAAGTGGCTGGGTAAACCGGTCTTCATCCGTCACCGCACCGGCGCTGAAATCGCCGAAGCGCAGCAGCAGGACGAAGAAGCGGTAGGTAACCTACCTGACCCGCTGGCCCGGAACTTCAATATCAACGCAGATGCACCCGCGACCGACGCCAACCGCGTCATGCCATCGCCTGAAGGCGAGGCAGAGGGCGCGTGGATCGTTCAGATGGGCGTTTGTACCCACCTGGGCTGTGTGCCTCTGGGTGATGCAGGCGACTTTGGCGGTTGGTTCTGCCCCTGCCACGGCTCGCACTACGATCTGGCAGGCCGGATCCGCAAAGGCCCCGCGCCTGAGAACCTGCCGATCCCACCGGTCGAGTGGGTCGACGCTTCAACCATCAAACTCGGCTAAGGGAGACCCAACTTATGTCCGGCATTCCCCACGATCACTACGAGCCGAAGTCAAACGGCGAAAAGTGGCTGCACAGCCGCCTGCCTATCGTCGGCCTGATGTACGACACCCTGATGATTCCCACACCCAAGAACCTGAACTGGATGTGGATCTGGGGCATCGTTCTGGCCTTCTGCCTGGTGCTGCAAATCGTTACCGGCATCATGCTGGTTATGCACTACACGCCGCATGTCGATCTGGCCTTCGCCAGCGTCGAACACATCATGCGTAACGTGAATGGCGGTTACTTCATCCGCTACCTGCACATGAACGGCGCATCGCTGTTCTTTGTCGCGGTCTACATTCACATGTTCCGTGGTCTCTACTACGGCTCCTACAAAGCCCCGCGTGAGATCACGTGGATCATCGGTATGCTGATCTACCTGATGATGATGGGCACCGCCTTCATGGGTTACGTTCTGCCCTGGGGTCAGATGTCCTTCTGGGGTGCGACCGTGATCACCGGCCTGTTTGGTGCGATACCGTTTGTGGGGGATGCGCTGCAGACATGGTTGCTTGGCGGACCCGCAGTGGATAACGCCACGCTGAACCGCTTCTTCTCGCTGCACTATCTGCTGCCGTTCATCATTGCGGCGCTGGTTATCGTGCATATCTGGGCCTTCCACACCACCGGCAACAACAACCCTACGGGTGTTGAGGTTCGTCGGGGCTCAAAGGCCGAGGCCGAGAAAGACACGCTGCCCTTCTGGCCGTATTTCGTGATCAAGGATCTGTTCGCTCTTGCGGTCATCCTGGTCGTGTTCTGGGCCATAGTGGGCTTTATGCCGAACTATCTGGGCCACCCCGATAACTATATCGAGGCCAACCCGCTCGTGACACCTGCACATATCGTGCCCGAATGGTACTTCCTGCCGTTCTACGCGATCCTGCGCGCCTTCACCGGCGAGGTTTGGGTTGTTCAGTTCGCCAGCTTCATCACCGGCGGCATCATTGATGCGAAATTCTTCGGTGTTCTGGCGATGTTCGGTGCGATCCTGGCCATGGCGCTGGCGCCTTGGCTGGACACCTCGACCGTGCGTTCGGGTCGGTATCGTCCGATGTTCAAATGGTGGTTCTACCTGCTGATCATCGACTTCTTTGCCCTGATGTGGCTGGGTGCGATGCCTGCGGAAGAGCCCTACGCGACTTTCTCGCTGATCGCCTCTGCGTACTGGTTTGCGTATTTCCTCGTAATCCTGCCGCTGCTTGGCGTGATCGAGAAACCTCTGGCCCCGCCTGAGACCATCGAAGAAGACTTCAACGCGCATTATGGCAAGGCTGACGCCGACGCCACGCCGGCCGAGTAAGAAGAGGGACCGGAAACATGTTCAAGAAACTTGCAATCGGCGCTGCGTTTGCCCTGGCCCTTACCCCTGCCGCCTCTTTTGCGGCAGGCGACTATGACACTCATATCGAGGATTTCGACTTCTCGTTTGAGGGTCCGTTTGGAACTTGGGATCAGAACCAGCTGCAACGCGGACTTCAGGTCTATACCGAAGTCTGCGCGGCCTGCCACGGCCTGCAATACGTTCCTCTGCGCGATCTGGAAGCGCTGGGTTACAGTGAAGAGCAGGTAATCACTTACGCGGCGGACAATTTCGAGGTTTTCGACCCCGAGTTGGACGATTTCCGCCCGGCAATCCCGACCGACCACTTCCCGGCGAACAACGGAGTTGGCGCGCCGGACCTGAGCCTGATGGCAAAAGCCCGCGCGGGCTTCCACGGCCCTTATGGTCTGGGCATCAACCAGCTGGTCAAGGGCATGGGCGGCGCGGAATATATCGCTTCTCTGCTGGACGGCTACACTGGTGAAGAGAAAGAAGAGGCAGGCACCATCCTGTACGAAAACAAGGCCTTCCCCGGAGGCTGGATTTCGATGGGACCGCCGCTGTCCGAAGATCAGGTTGAATTCGCCGATGGCCACGCGGCCACTGTCGAAGCCATGTCCGAAGACGTTGCAGCCTTCCTGATGTGGGCCGCTGAACCCAAGCTGACGGACCGTAAGAACGCCGGTTTTGTCGGCGTAATCTTCCTGACCGTCCTGTCGGTGCTGCTGTATCTGGTCAACAAGCGCCTGTGGGCACCGCACAAAGGCAAGCTGCGCGAGCAGTAAAGCTTTTGAGCTTTTGAAATTGAAGACCCCCGCGCCTTTCAGGTCGCGGGGGTTTTTCTTTTTGATGGGGCAAATGGGCCAGCCCCTCTTGGCCTGCGGCCAATTCACCCCGAGGTATTTTTGGCCAGATGAAGAGCGGATCAGGCTTGTAGCTGGGTCGCAGTTTGTCCGGTGATCGTCGCGGTGACGATTTGACCTTCGGGATGGGGGGTGTCGAAACTGACTTCAGTGAATTGTTCGGTGCGGCCCATATGCGGGTTTTCCATGAGGATGTGATGGGTTTGACCGATCTGTGCTGAGAGGTGCTTGGCGACCTGCGCCTCTCCGGCTGTGCGCAGGCGGGCGGCGCGGTCCTTGATGATCTTGCCGTTGACCTGCTGTGGGATTCGCGCCGCTGGCGTGCCTTCGCGCTTGGAGTAGGGGAAGACATGCAGCCAGGTCAGGTTGCAGTCCGTGACCAGCTTGAGGGAGTTTTCAAAATGCGCCTCGGTTTCCGTGGGGAAGCCAGCGATGATGTCGGCACCAAAGGTCATGTCGGGCCGCAGGCTGCGCGCCTCTTCGGTGAAACGGATGGCGTCATCGCGCAGGTGGCGGCGTTTCATCCGCTTCAGGATCAGGTCGTCGCCATGCTGCAGGGACAGGTGCAGATGCGGCATCAGTCGAGGCTCGGTCGCGATGGCCTGCATCAGGTTTTCGTCCACCTCGATCGAATCGATTGAGCTGATGCGCAGGCGCGGCAGATCGGGCACGAGTTTCAGAATGCGCATGACCAGATCGCCCAGTTTGGGCTGTGCAGGCAGGTCAGCGCCCCATGAGGTCAGATCAACGCCGGTGAGGACAACCTCGTTATAGCCTTTGTCGACCAGCCGCTTGATCTGATCCACGACCACACCAGCTGGCACGCTGCGCGAGTTCCCGCGGCCGTAGGGGATAATGCAGAAGGTGCAGCGATGATCACAGCCATTCTGGACCTGCACATAGGCGCGTGAGCGGGTGCCGAACCCGTCAATCAGATGCCCTGCTGTTTCGGTGACCGACATGATGTCATCGACCTGAACGGTTTCGGTCTCGCCGATGAAATCAGCCGCCATGCCTTTCCAGGTGTCTGGCTGCATCTTTTCGGTATTGCCGATCACCGCATCAACCTCGTCCATGGCCGAGAAGGTCTGCGGTTCCGTCTGCGCGGCGCATCCGGTCACGATCAGGCGCGCGTTAGGGTTCTCGCGGCGCAGCTTGCGAATCTCTTGCCGGGCCTTGCGAACCGCCTCGGCCGTAACGGCGCAGGTGTTCACGATCACCGCATCTTGCAGACCCGCTTGCTGAGACAGCTCTTTCATCGCCTCAGTCTCATAGGCGTTCAGACGACAGCCCAGAGTGGTGAATTTGGGGGCGCTCATCCCAGTGACCTCAAAAATCCCGGGGTCAGAGTGCCCGAGAACACATGGCAGGTGGGTCCGGTCATCCAGACGCCATCATCGCGCCAGTCGATCCAGATTGTGCCGCCGTCCAGCTCGATCTGCACCTTGCGCCCCGTCAGACCGCGCCGGGCCGCGGCGACGGCTGTGGCGCAGGACGAAGACCCTGAGGCCAGCGTGATGCCCACGCCACGCTCCCAGACGCGCATGCGGATGTGGTCCGGTCCAATCACCTGCGCCACCTGCACATTGGTGCGTTCAGGGTAAAGGGGGTGGTGTTCGTAGCGCGAGCCGAAGTCGGCCAGGGGAATCGCTTCAGCGTCGTCCACGAAAAACGTGCAATGGGGGTTGCCCATGCCTGTTGCCGAGGGTGCGCCCTCAATCGGGAGTTCCAGCGTGTCCATCTCTTCGGCCAGCGGTATGTCCTGCCAACCTAGCTGGGGCTGCCCCATATTGACCGAGGTCAGGCTGTTGCCTGCATCCCGCGCGTACAATGTGCCGCGTTCGGTCGTCAGAGTCAGGTCTGTTTTGCCGCTCTCTTCCATCAGGAAACGGGCGATACACCGTGTGGCGTTCCCGCAAGCGGCCGAGGTCGACCCGTCTGCGTTGTAGAACACGAGATGAGCGTCAGCCGCTCCGTTTTCGATCACGGCCAACTGATCGAATCCCACACCAAACTGGCGGTGCCCGATTCCCTTTGCCAATGCAGCGCTGATCGACGTCGCCTGCGTACGCGCGTCGACAATAACGAAGTCATTGCCCAGCCCGTGCATCTTCATGAAGGGCAAACCGGTATCGAGTCTCTGTTGCATGGCGGGCATATAACGTTGGTCCTGCGATGAATCCACCCTGCGGTGACGATTCCTGAAAAAAGGGCTTGACCCCCCTGCGCCACCTGCCTAATTAGGCCGCCTATCGGGTCGCCGGAAACACTGATTACCCTGGCGAAACGAGGTGCAAAATAAGGTCTTGAACCCGGTTGGGAAAATGCCTTAAAGAGCGCCACGGATCATAAAGATCCAGACAAAAGAGTGGGCCGTTAGCTCAGTTGGTAGAGCAACTGACTTTTAATCAGTGGGTCGCAGGTTCGAATCCTGCACGGCTCACCACTTTTTCCAGTTTAAAAACAGAGAGTTGAGGCTGGCATTGTCCAGATACACTCAAGCCAATACGTGCTGCTTTGCCGTGCCAGGGGACATATGGGGGACAAAGCTATGAATTCTTGCTTTGAAACGAATGAGAACAAGAATAGAACATATGTTCATGAGCAAATGGCCCAGAACAATTCCCTTCGACCTCAAATGCAATTTGGAAAGCATTCGCGAATACCGCAGCGCTCCATCACTACAGGATGATTGGGGTGTGATCTTTGAGTGGTTGAACCAGCACGGGATCCAGCCACCAAAGCATCCGCTGCCTAGAGAGCCAGAGATCAAACACCAGAGAGGTCGAAACTGACGCTGCCTAAGCCTCAGGCGTCATTTCATCTATCATTTCTTTGATCACTTCCAGCACGAGTACGTTGGCATTCTCGCGCCCGACAAATGTATAGCCATGTTCCCCCAGAACAGCGACAGAGCTACCCTCCGAGTAAGTAAGCGTTGCTGGTGCGAACAACCTTACTGTGACCGCCCCATAGCAAGTACCAACCTTTGTACGCGCGCCGTTGACCGAAACGTAAAAGTCCAACTGTTTTCTGGCTTCAGCATCTTCACCTTCAACGTAAATGGAGTGACCAAGCTCTCTCAGCTTGTCTTGCGCATAAGTCTTCGCCTCACCTATATTGGTCCAGCAGCCACCGACAGCTTCGTCTTGGACCACGACCTCAACGCCTCGCATATTATCGGGCGTCACTACGTCCTCCAAAACCCAAGCCTGGGCAGTCGTTGGTAAAACAGGTGCAGCTACAGCAGCGACAAATGCAATTGGTGCAAAACGTTTCATCGATATCCCCTTTCCACAGCAGTCAAAATTCACATAGGAACACATATCCCAATCGGCATGTGAGTTGCTGACATATTCAGAGCAAAAGGCTGAAATGATGGCAGGAACCAAAAAAAATCCCGCGCTACCGAGGGATGGAAAGGTGAGCGCGGGGAACAGTTTGGGGTAGATGAGTTACGTGCCCGGGGGACAACTGGATGAATTTATGCTCGATTGACAAAACGAAGCGATTTCAAACTGGCCGGTATGGGTTCTCCGCGACAGGCAGCTCTGTCAATCTTGCCCGTACCGATTGGCTCGCTTTGCCTCGGAGACGCCAACGGCAAGAGGCCCGTTATTTTCAACAGAAATCCAAACAAAAGCCGTTTGAACCATCCTCCAGTTTGCTCCAAATTCCACGAATAGAGCGTCCAAAAGATAAATTCGGAATACATTTTCCAAGTTCCGCTCAGGCATGCGAAAGATACCGTGTTTTAAACGGAGTTTTGCATTGAAGCGTATTGTATTGGCTAGCTTTCTAGCGGTTTCTCTTTTGCCTTCCATTGCGCAGTCTCAAAACGCTGACACACGCGCGCCTACTCAAACCTTTTGGGATCGAGCCAAAGCCCTCAGTGAACCTAACAGACTAAACGCAGCCTGTTGTAGGGTTTGCCGGAAAGGAAAGGCGTGTGGGAATAGCTGTATAAATCGGAACTATACTTGCCGCAAAGGACCGGGTTGTGCCTGCGATGGCTAGCGGCATTCCACAAAGGTTGTGAAGCTGGCAGCCAAGTTGGCAACTTCCTCTGGCTCCAAGTGCTTGTCGTCCAGACTGAGAATCGGATTTATGGCATTTTGAGCCAAGAACAGCTTTGCAATCTCTCCTCGCACAGCGAAGTTTACATTTTGCGGCGTATCACCGAGGGCATCAGCTACCACTCGTTCATTCAGTTTTGCGACAACCACTCCGACCACCTCGCCATCAGATGCTAGCAAAGGACCACCTGAGTTGCCGCTTTGTATGGGGCTTGTAATTTGCATGGTGCTCAGGTCGCCACCCAAGCCCTTCAAAGAAGAGACGGAACCGCGAGTAACGTTGAGCCCTCCGAGGAGACCCGCATATGGGTAACCAACAGCGGTTACGTCTGAATTCAATTTGGCCGGGCTAGCCGAAAAAACGGCGATTCCCCTGTCTCCCGGTGCGTCGTACTTTAGTAGCGCTAGGTCGTACTCTTCGGATGAAGAGACTACCGTGGCGGGCCTGTCGTCTACGAAAACTTGTGTGCACCCGCTTACGACATGCTGGTTGGTAAGAACATGTCCAGCCCGTGAGACAATAAAGCCGGATCCTGCACTTCCTTGATTGCCCGAGTTGGAATCCTTCGGATCTTCGTTAGTTTGCTCATCCGCCTCTTCGAGCGCAGCGACCACTTGCTGGATCACCCTGTCAAGTTTGCCGTTGTTTGAAATATCCAGTGAATTGGCGCGGCCCTTAGAAATACTAGAGGCCACTGCACCCAAAATGTGGCCGTCTCGTTCGCTCGCTGACAGCATAACTGTTGACCAACCCCCATTTACGAAATCCGACCTGGTATAGAGAGTGGAGCCGTCTCTTTTTGTTGCCGAGGAAACGGCGAGGTTGTTTTTTCTAACTGTGTAAGGATCACCCCCCAACTGATGAGATTGGACTGTAAAGTTGTGAAGATTCTGGGCAATTTCGACTGAGTGAATTCCAAAAGAAATAGAAAAGCTGCTGTTGGAGTGACGATAATTCAGAAAGTAGTCGGTATCGGCTTCGCGACGAATAGCGTTTCCAGGCCAAAGGAAAGATAAGCCCAAGCCCTCAAAGTACTGGATATCCCAACCGTCTTGGGAGATACGCTCGAATAGCGTCCACGCCAGAAACGCCATGTGCCAGTCTTCTGGAGCCGTTTCGAAAACGTCGCGAGAATAGCTGTCTAGCGCTCGGCTGCTGATTTTGCCCCACGCTCCATCCAACAGGCCATGATAGTGACCCTCAAATGCGAGTGCAGTCTGCAGAAACCGCTTGTCCTCGTAGCTGAGATTGCTCGCGTCAAACCCTTGCAGCAACGCCTCAAAGTCTTGCGCGCGTGCCATCGAGGGAAAAACCACAAAAGCAAGGACAATACTTGCAACGAAATTTCGGAAAATTCTCATTAACCAACTCAACAGTCTGCACTCTTTCGGTGGTGTTAGTTTACATGCAGAAGTGGGCATTTCTAGGACGGCAATGATTGGTTTTTTGTATCGTGTGAAGAATCAAACATTGCTGGAACCTTTCGCGACCACCAAAGGTGGCTCCTTCGGAAACGACCTGATATCGAACCACTTGAAACAGGTGCCGTCTGGATTGCGCTTGTCGCCCATATGCAAAAACGCCCCTGCCGTCCTGTGCCGTATCAGCGCCGCTCTGAACGCCCTCAAATCTATCAACCACCAGTTACGGATAGTCTGCCCATCTGGCCCCGCATGGCCGTAGAACATCCAGTCTCCATGGCCGTTCACTATCTTGGATAGCTCCGTTTCTGCGCCTGTCGGCAGTTTTGCTCTGATTGTGAACTGATGCGGGTATCTGTCGGCGAACCCGTGGCGTCTCACCCTGGCTGCAATCCGCATGTCTTTGGCGTCCAGCATCAACAAGTCTGTGGCATGAAAGTGGTCCAACGGATCCGGCGCGGCCTGAAGGATGTGGCTGCCAATGATGCTCTTTATCTGAGGCAAGAACTGATCCGACCAATGCCGATTGACGCTGTAGAAACTCATATCCAATCTCACAAAAGAAAACGAGCGCAGAGAAAGTCGCGCCCAGTAAAGTTGCTATTTTATGCGGCTTCTTCTTTGACTTCCTTCAAGGCTTGTTTTGCCGCCTCGATTGTCTGTTCCATCGGGGCCAAGCCACTGATGTAGGCCTTCATACCAATCTCGATTGCTCGCATTTGCTCGTCGTCGAGCAGTTTCAGATTCTCCGCGATTTGCTGCTCGTTTCTCCGCGATTTCCGGAACGCTACAGCCATACCTTTCGGGTCGCCACACGCCAGCCAGTCGATGGAAATAGCCTCTTCCTTGCACCAACTAAGAAACACGTCGTCAATCAGGATATCGCCGTCTTCGTCGTAGCGCAGCCCTGGGTCAGGTAGTTCGAACCATTTGCAGAACGCCTGTACTCGCTGCTCGCATGAAGCCAAGTCTCCATGGTCAGCCATGAAGAATTCAGGTTGAGCGCTATCGTTCGCGCAAACGCGTTGTTCAGCCATTGCTGTTTCCTCCGATTGTGATATGATCCTTTGGGATCAATATAACATTTGATCCGAAGGGATCAAGGGGCGAAATGACTGGCAGACAAATTCAAGCAGCAAGAGCATTGCTAGGATGGTCTCAAGCAGACTTGGCACAAGCGGCTGAAGTATCAATCCCGACTGTGAAGCGTGCCGAAGGCTCAGGCAGAATTCTTGCTTCCGCAAAGGCAATTGAAGCAATCGGTTTTGCGCTAAGAAATGAAGGAATATTTTTTCAAGAAAACGGAGATGAGACTAAGGGAATTGGGGTTTCTTATGACCAAAACCACGAGAAAAAACCTTAAAAAGAACAGACCAAACGTCCTTGCAATGCGAAAGAAGGCGAAGACAACTGTTTTGTTACCCAGCCCACGCACGAGCCAAAAAGACGGATGGTTCGAGAGACATTTTAAACTTCTTACACCAATCGCAATTGCTGCAGCTGGCTTGCTTATTTCTTTCACTCAGTACTTGGATTCAGTGAAAAAACTAAAATACGAGCGCTCGACAAATACAGTTGAACAGTTTGAAATAGAGATTGATATTCTTACAAGTTTCATACTCTTTTTTCCGCCTGAGGATAGTGACAGCTTTGAGTGGGCGCGTACTGGGCTCACGCACAAGGACAAGATTGATCGATTGAATGCTGACTACGCGGCTTCAGAGAAGCTGCTTTCGATCAAGGACCCTCCCGTGAGAACGCAGGACTTGTTCCCTATGAACCCCAATGCGTATGCAAGAGCTGCTCCGGTCTCACTGAGTATCACTCAAGAAATAAGATTTGCTCACTCCAGACTTCTTGATTTGGCTGAGACTCCTGAGTTTTCGCCGATCCTAGCAATGCTGAGAGAATTTCAGCGCTGCTTGAATAGCGGTGATTGCGATGGTGTTTCTCTATGCGCTCGCTTGTCTCCACTTCTCTATACTTGGCGCACGTATCAGGGACGCATTGATAGAGGTATTGACGAATGGCGTAAAAATTCTCCGCATCCAGCTCAGATTGGGATTGTAGCTCAACTGCAGGGACTTACCGAACTGTGTTCTTCCGGTCGAGCTTGACTTACACACTAGGAAATCTCGTGCGCCAAAAGAAAAATTACGTTCATCCCAGGCTAGATTGAAGCCCAAAGAAGTCAATTCTTAGACGAAGGCGATACAGCCAATGGGGTTGATGTGGCGCTTTCAGAGGCAGGCTCTAAGTGAGTTTTGCGGCCTACACATTGAGGACCGCAGCGATATTGCGATTGGCTTCATGCAACCCGCATCATCAAAACCATAGCCAAACAGGCACAGCCAATGCCTGCCAGCTCGCGAATCCCAACATACTCGTCGAAGAAAGCCCAGCCAGCGCCGCATAGAATAATCAATGATAGCATTGAATAAGCTACTGCGGCTTGCCCAAGCGTCACATGACGCATGGCGAAATACCAAAGAATGGCAGAGCAGGCATAGAGAAGGATGCCCACAAGCATGGGCGGAGACGTAATCGCCCTAGCTCCATCCGCTGCAACCTTGATGAATAGGTCTCCTGCAATGACCACTGCAGCGGTGAACATAGAAAACAAGAATCCATAAAAAACGCTCATAACAGCTCCAATAAAAAACGCTGAAATTAATGCCGCGCGAAATACATGCGCCTAAGCGACTATCGTCCGCTATGAGCAAGCTTCTGTCAAACGCGCCGGAGTCAACCACCATTGGCGCATGTGATCCGCTTCACTGACGGATCAGGCGGAACCGTGCATTCTCTTGGTATTGATGAACTAGCGTTAGTGTATTTGAGAACGCGAGTTTTTCTCCTCCCTGTTGGACTAGGGCGCGCTTGTGGTACGGCGCGCCCTTTTTTGGCGTTCTACTCTAGACCGTTAATGATGATGGTGCCCGTGACCGTTGCTGTAATGATGGTGATGCCCTTGACCGCCGTCGTGGTGGTGATGTGGAGCAGCCTGATGAGACGGAGGGGAGTAGTATGGCCCGAATTGACACTCAGGGTCTTGAGGAGCGTGGTAGCAATACGGGCCTGGAGCCGGATGGTAAGGGTGGTAGTAGCGGTTCCAATATGCGTACCAAGGGTAGGCTTGGTAGTGGTTTTCCCAATACGCCTGACTGAATTCTACAATCGCTATACCAAGAGCTGCCGCAAGCACAGGGTTCATGACTTTCTTCGAGCCATCACTGTCAGTGAGAATGTAGTTTGACGATATCCAGCCGCGAGCGCCATTCCACCCGGTATCGCACCAGCTATAGCCTGTCTGGCAACCGTATATTTCGATTGTCGCGTCTTGCGGCAATGTGGCGACGACTGGATAGTTCGTGCTTGGACCGGCTCGCATGTGAACAGAAGTGGTCGTAAAACCTTGTGTTTGGGCTAGGGCTGAATTTGCTATCAATGGTACAAAAAATGCCACTGACAAGCAGAGAAATAAGTATCGCATAGGTTTTCCCAACTGCAAAATGAACTTGGGAAACTACATCGCCCAATCTAATTTCAGTCAAGTTAAACCCCAAACTACAGACAGAATTTGCACTACCAGTCAGCGTTAGGCTTCATGGCATGATTTTTGGGCGCGGGAGACGGAACGGTTGACGGGTTGTGGCGGTCAGCTCAGCGGTTTCGGTCGCAAACTGTTTATTGCCACGTTCGGTCATAGTGGAACCATCAGTTCCACTTTTCTTATGGGCGTCCCAATAGTGTTTTCGCTTGGCTAAATGCTCAACCTGATGCGTTCGGAACTCACGCCGACGCAGATGGCGGAGCATTTAGCCAAGCGGAAGGAGCTTTGGGAGGCGCGGGAAACCACGACAAATTGTCGTAGATTTGAAGGACGAGGCAACAAGGGCTTCGCTTCAGGTGCCGCCAGTTCAACAGGTGTTGATACTCGAACTGTTCAGTGCGCCGTCTCTCGCGCCGAAGGTGTCACACAGGAAGCCAGAGATGCCATCAGAGGCACAGAGCATGACAAGGGTGTGGTTCTGGATGCGTTGAAGAAGCTGCCTGCAACAGAGCAGGCAGAACATGCCGCCGACATCGTCTGCGCTGGCGGTCTTTTTGCGTTTGGGGTGGTTGCGTAAGAGTACGGAAGACCTCAAATATTGCTGTGATTAAAAAACAGGACTAGGGGCAAGAAATGAGTGATTTTCTCGATGGTGAAGGAACAAATTGCATCCGGTGTGATGTAGAGCTTGAAGTGAAGGCACCGAGTATGAAGGTCGCGGCGGGATGGGCAGCGAAGGCGCTACGGGAAATCGCCGACAAGCTAGAGGCTGACCAATACGACGACGGTCATCATGATGTGACTGATCGACACGGTAAAAAGCTCGGTGAGGTGTACTTCGATTTCTACGAAGAAATGCAGATTTAGGCGACAAGTAGGAGCAGGTGCTGAACCGTTTGATTGAGCGGTTGACGGAAAGGCTTTGGCGCAAGGGGCATTCAGTAACTGAGGAAATGGGCGTTCGCCGTATCAATGATGGGGATGAGTTAACTGAATTGGAGTTCATGGCGGCGGCTCGGGAAATTTTGAGTGAGCCAGATGGATCGCAATGAGGTGGCACAATGAAACTCGGAGACAGGGTGATAGCGACTTTCCCGGACGGCCTATTCAGTGATGTTGGAGAGATTATCGATGGCCCGGTCTTTCGAAACGGTATAGCAGCCTTCAAAGTGCGCCATGATGACTTTGACAACTGGGTTCCTGCTGATTGGCTCAAGCCTTTCATTCGGCCTGTAGATGAATAACGGGAGCAGCATTTGAAACACGAACGCGCAACACCTGGTTCAGCCGTCGCAAATGCCTATGCGATGCACGAAACTGATGCGGAAGCTAGCGCCGCTATGTGGGCGGGTTGTGCTCTCATGGCCATGCACGATGACAGGTCAGAGGTGTTTCGTGAGCATGCCGAGAGTTGGGCTAAAAAGCTTAGACCTCCTAGTAAACAAAAAGAGGCCGAGCATGACTGATGCTCAACGCCAGAAACTCCGTCAGAAGATTAAGGAGTGGCGTGCAAAAGCTGAGCCATCAGGTCCGCAGCATGCTCTGTGGGATACGATTTTCGACGCAGAGGCGCTACTCGTTGGGCGTGTTACGCTTCAGCCAGAAGAGAAGATTCTGGCGCTTGTCGAAGGCGGCGAGTAAAGTCTTTTGAGTGCGCGTTCCGAAATACATACTGGCCCTTAAGACCTTCTATTTGGTGGGCGCTCACACTTTTTCTCTTAAAACAGACGAAATCGAAGACAGGGTCATCATTGATCTGGAGCGTCTGGTATCGGAAGGTTTGGTTAGCCGAGATCCGCCGAAATCTGGTTCTGGCCCAACCTATCGAATAACTGAATTGGGCGTTATTGAACTGAGGGAATATGAAAAGCAAAATACGCAGTAAAGAAGCGCCCATGCACACCCTCCTGAAGGGCAAAGCAGAGGAAGCTGCGGATTTCCTCAGGGCGATGAATCACGAAGGGCGTCTGCTTGTGCTCTGTCATCTTTCCACGGGCGAGAAAGGCGTGAGCGAATTGCAGAAGCTGTTGGGTATCAGGCAGGCCGCTGCGTCTCAAATGCTTGCCCGGCTTAGGCGGCAGGATTTGATTTCTGATAGGCGTGACGGGAAGGAAGTTTACTACAGTATCAGCGACGAGCGAGTTTTGCGCATTGTTCGGGAACTACATGACATGTTTTGTGCTGATGAGAATTGAGGGCAACCCTGCCAATGCAAGGGTATAGCTAGTACCGACACCCCCAGAGAGGCGATGTTTAGACCACTGGGCGACAAACGGGCTGCGTGACAGCAACGTATCACCCTATTGCGCCTGACGGGCGTACTAGGGGCATGCGAGGCTAAATGCGGATCTGACCCTCATCGGGGAGCAAGATGGCATTGTGCTAGTTTTTCTCCGATTGCGACCTGATTTCACGAAACTTCTCTACTTCACGCAACACCCAACTATCTTTGTTGGAAAGCAGAACCAACAGACATACAACAGCAGAAGCTACCGAGACAGCTACCAATGTTCCCAGTGCTTTTTTGTCCCCAGGCTTTTGGGGTATCATTTCAACTAATCACCCGAATAATTCTTTCGGTTGCGATATCGTAGAACCACACAAATATCCATTCGCAATTTGCACGGAAGCCGCTAAACAGCGTGTCGATGTGTCGAATGACTTCAGGGTGAACGCCGTTTGCGTGCGGCGCGTTTTCTACAACCTTCTGAGCAATACTGCGCATCTACCCTGAGATAGTCGGGCAGTTCATCACCACACCAGTGGCAAGCCCAAGTGCCACCCTTCACACGGCGTAGCATGGTCTTTGCCCTCTCAATCCGGTTCCCCAGGTTTCCGGTCCAGAAATAGCACTCTGCCATTGCAACAAAGCCGCCTTCCTGTTCCTCTATCCAAACTGTCCCCGGTTCCGGTCCCGGCATTTTGCACCTCGTTTTTTCCGCACCCACAGACGGGTCAACCTGTTGAATTTCCGCCTCTGTTAGAGGCTAACTCTCCAGTGGGCTGTACAGTCTGCGCCCCAGTGCCCATCTTTGGTGTATGACTGTTGCTGACCTATCCATTTTTCAACTCTACTGCGTGATTGCTGCGTCTGCTTCGATATTTGCGGCGTTTTGCTGGGCGCTATTGACTGTGGCGAATGACACAGACAGGCAGCTTTCTTGGTTGGGCTGGGGCGCTCTCAGCATTGCTGCTTTAGCAATAGCGGTCGGCCCCGCATTGTACGGGGCTTGGATACTGTACACGGCCCTCTACTGACGCCTCATCATTGACTGCGCGGACCACAGATATTCAACCAATGATCCCTTAGTTTGCGTCGGGCTGTGTAGTGATTGCGTTGAGCATTAGCGCACGGGTGAGAATGCCCTTGAGGGGACTAGTCACTGATTGCGCCGTGCTCTTGATTTGAACGGGTAAAATCCCACCCGTCAGCATTTCAGCTACAACCGGGGCTACACGCGCCTCTCTGCCCGCTGTAGCCTTTCTGAGCAAAGCTCCTCCGCCATGACGTGCAGCCAGCGCAGCACCAGCGCCAATACCAGCACCCTGAAGGTCACCTGTCACCGCAAAGCCTGTGCCGCCACCTGCGCCGCTCAATAGGCCATGTTCGATGAGTTGGCGCGCCGTAGTGGAATTTCCCGTAAGCGCCCGTTGCGTGCCGGAAAAGATGCGTTCATTGGCAATCTGCTTTTGAACTATAGCCGCCCCCTCTGGCCCCAGCGCGACTTGCATAGCGTCCTGCTGTCGGCGTGGGCCAAAAAGCGCATCAACAACACCCGGCGTTTCCCTGCGGTTCTGAAGCTGGTCAATTTTGCCGGATGCGTAGCCTTGGGCAACTTCGTCAGGATGTGCCATTGCCGCCTTTTCGGCACGGCGGGTATAGTCTGCCGATACACGGGGTTTTGCACCCTCAGCACCGACGTTTACGGCATTCACGCGGGTGTGTGCGCTTGCTGCAAGTTCGCGAGCACCGCCATATTCGGGCATCAGGTCATCGATGCGCTGACGAACCTGCTTAGACAGCATTCCTGCGATTGCCTGCTCATTAGTCTGCGCCTGACCAAGAGAAGGGCGGGCCATGTCATCCAGTGCTTTTTTGGTCTCATCTAAAATGGCCAGTGCTGACGGCTCACTCTTTAAACCCACTGCCGCCAAGCGGTCTCTGGCTAGGCGTTCGCCTTGCTTCAGAGCCTTGCGCCCCATGCCCGTCCGAAACAGGTCATCAAAGGCACTCATGTCTATGTCATGGCCTAGCGACCGGGCCTCATCATAGGCTGCGTTGATACCGGGGCGGGTTTGCTTGCGAATACCAGACACCAAATCATCTATTGATTGCGGTACATCCATGCGGGAGGCTGTCAAAAGGCTATCAGTCAAACGGTCGCTCTGACCCGCCATACGGGCGTGTGAGGCTGTTTCAAGCATTTCGCGGGCCTCCGGGCTGGAATTGGCCGCAGCGCGCCCTAGAGCGCGCCCACGTTCGCCAAGAGCGTCAATAACCATGCCGTCAGGGCCTAGGTCGTCGAGCTTAGCCGCTACCTCTGGTGTTAGTGCCTGCTTTACCCGTGCTGCCGCCTGGGACGCTGGCGCTCCAAACCGGCGGGCTAGATAACCGTGCATTGCGGGAACGCTCGAAAGAATGCCGGAGGCTACACCACCTGTGACTGCGCCGATCCCGGCACTCGTCGCTGCGCCCTTTCCGCGCTCAACAAGACCGCCATCGGTGTGACCAAAGCCCGCCAAACCACCGTATAGCCCGCCGTCAGCCATAGATCCTGCAACCAATTTACCCGGAGTAGATGCTCTAGCCGCCAAGCTCAGCCCAGCTTTGCCGATCCCTGCTACGCCGGTTGCAAGCCCTGCCACATCGCCAATATTCGAAGCGGTTGGGTTTTGAACTCTTGCTGACTTTGAACGCGCTTGCTCCTCGGCAAGGTTTTCGCTGAAGCTTTCCGGTTTCTGTCCGAACAAACGAGGCGGCAAGCCGTAGGCCGCTGGACCGGCGGTTTTGACCAGTGCCTGCGCTTCATCGCCAAACCCGAACAAGGCCGTATCTGCTGCTGCCCTCGCGCCAGCCCCGATGGCCTCGAAGTCCCGAATATTGGCGCGCGGAACAATCCCGCTTTGACGTAAGCCTGTCATTGCCCGTTCAAACAATGACTGCTCGTAGGGGGCGACGGTTGAGCCATCGCCTAGAGGTTCTGCGCTGGCCTTGTCGGCATATTTTTCCCAAGGCCTACCTTCCGGTTTGCTTGGAACTTTTTTGTACTTTTCCCAGGGACCAGCCATCAGTTTACTCGCTCCCAGCTTTCCGGGTTTTGCGGATCACCACCGAGGAAACGGTAGCCGTCTTCGATTGTTCCGACTTTCGGCCCGCTGGCGCTCGATTGTGTTGCGACGGTAGTTGCCTCCACGGTGCCGTCCTCCAGCATTTGCCAACTTCCCTCACCATAGGCGAGATCCAGAGCAAGCTGGCGATAGGCTTTGGCAGCGCGGGTGTATTCTTCAGCACTGGTGGAGCTGTTCAAAGCCGTCACCGCATTCCCGATTGCAACACGCTCACCATCTGTAAGGCTGCCGACCGCGCCCCCTGTTGGGCTGTTGTCCCGCATGTTTTGAATCTCGGCGAGCGCTGCTGAGTCAGTGATTTGATTTGTACGGTTGCCAAAGTCTATCGCGTCTGAACCCGTAAGAAGCTGACCAACCCCTGTACGCCGAAAATCTCCAACCGCACCCGTGACCGGCAAGCCGCCGTCTGATATTTCCCCCAAGTTCAGGCCAATTGAGGTCAGGGTTGTTCCTAGTTTTAGTTTTGCCTGATTGTCTTTGTTGCTCGCTTTTTCGGTGGTCTGTTGCGTCTCAACTGCGGCGGGTCCGCCTGGGATAGGCTCCGCACGTCCGGCCTTTCGATCATATCGCCAGCCTTGGGGCAGGCCTGCATCCTTACCGTAAAGGTAAGGGTCAGGTTCGCCCCCACCAGTCGTGACGTTTACATGAGTTCCTCCACCGCCCACTTGGGTGATTTTGCCTGTGTTTGCGCCACTCAGCCCGCGTTGCCATGCCTTGCTTGCATCCAGGCCCAATGCACTGGCCTGTTCTGGCGAAAGTGACTCCCAGCCTTCAGGGGCTTTTGGTGGGGCAGCGACGTTCGGCAACACCCGCGTTCCATCCTCGAAGTAGTTGAAGCCGTTAGCGCCTTTGATGATGCGCCTTTGCATTGGCTCCTGCGGCATCATTGTCTTCATGATGAAGGGCGCAGCAATTGAGGGAGGCATTGCAGCAAGTATTTGACGCATGCCCGGTTCCATGCGTTCCAACGCCGGACCAATAGCCTCCTGCATTTGCTTTTGCCTGTCCTGTTCTTGCATTCGCGCATAAACCGGCGACAGGCTTGGCATCCGGCCAGCGTCAAGCTGTGAAAGCCCGAGGCCGATCCCCTGCATGATATTGGCAGTGCGGGGCGACGTATTGCCGAACAGCCCGCGTTTCTGCCCTTCTTTTGCTTCTCTGAACAACATATCGAATTCCCTTTAGTGTGGCCCGAACACGGAAGAATGGACCTCTAGCTGCCAATACAGTTGAGCGTAGACACGCAAAGCGGCCCTGCGCATTTGCGGGTCAAAGTCAGGTTCCAGAAATGGCTCCAACCAAGGTGACAGCTCCACCAGGTCAGGGGGAAAACGCTGCATCGCAATAGCCACCAAATGACCAGCGGCGGCTCGCGTTCTTTGCCTGTCAGACAGTCTATGCTGAAACTCAACTTTGTTTTGCATCGCCAGCCTCCTGCGCTTTGTAGGCTGTTAGTGCAGCGTGAAGAATACCCCAGCGCTGAACCTGGGCGTCTGCAATGCGTTTGCGCCCCTCCGCTGTTTTCGGGCCAGTAGAAGCGCCGCCATGCAAGCGACAGCGGCCAGTGCCGTTGACTGGCAGTTCCTGACACGGGCCGTCAGGCGTGCGGGCACCGCAGCGCTTAACCGTAAGAGTTTTCATGCATTCCATGCCGCTATTTCTCTGCCAATCTCAATGCTCCAATGGTATCATATTACCCCAAAAAAGCAAGAACAACATAGGAACATCCTCGTGCAAAATAGCTATCAGTCACGCCGCACTCGTTTCCGAGTTTGGGCAATCTCCGCCAGATATGGCCAATGAGTTGGGCGCAGAAATCAAAAGAAGGTTCACGCAGCGATCAGATGCGCTCTTCCAAAAGCGGACTTAACTTCAGATTGGCTCGTAGATTCTAATTTCGTGATCTTCGATTCTAAACACTTACTCCGAGAGCCTTGAATGCACGAGTTAGGTTTCGGTTTGCTTTATCTTTTTTGGCGTCCTTTGTAAGACCCTTCAGCCATCCATCGTTGATAGATTTTTCCTTAATGACACTCGTAATTTCAGCGTCTGCTTTCTTTACGATTTTCGCATGGGCCTCGTGAATTCTCTTCGCTTTAGGTCCAACAGAACCGTACTCTTTCAAAAAGACAAATGCTGTCGCTTCATGTGATGCAGTTTCTGGGGACTTCACGCGTGTTTTGAGTATGAACTCATAAATGCGTACTGACGCCTTGTGTGCCTTAACCAGACCTTGATACACCTTTTCCTGTTTCTTTGATTCCCGACTGTGGATCTTGCAGAGGAACCACCGATCCTGAAGCTTTTTACCGTACGCTTTGAGTTCGCTGACGTATTTGGTGCGCGCGCTGAGCGCTTCTTTGCTATCGATACCGTGCTTACTCACCATTTTGGCCCAATTTTCCCAAAGCTTTTCTTTCTTAGTGGGTATTTCTGCGTATGTGGCGGCAGCAGCGGCCTCGGTCGCCTTGACCCGCTTATCAAGCGACTTTTTAAGCTTTTCGGCTTCCTTGCTCGAAATACCGACTAGCTTCTTGAACTGTTCGATGTCGTCTGGACTTATCCCTGCCGCTTTTGTCACCGTGTTGACATTGTCGTACAGCGATTTGGCTTTGCCGTAGTAGTCGTGGCTTTTTTCTAATATTTCAATCGCTTCAATCGCGCTGGGCATAACAACCTCCAGAATTGGAATCTCTAACGTGAAACTTTGGGGGTCATGCACAATTTAGCACACAAATGTTGGGGCCTGTGTAACCCGCATCACTGACCATCCACGTGCGTCCTTTCTTAACCACTCATTAACTAACCTTTGAGCAAGCTCACTCGGAAAGCGTTAAGAACGGGTGCAGTGATGAAAAGCCAAATGCTCGTCCATCTCAAACAGGTCATTGCCGGAGACAAGAAGAGGTTCGGCAAGCTGGTCAAATACGATGGGCAAGGCGGTTTTTCAGAAGATGCGTTGCAAGGTCTGAAGGATCTGGAAGCCCGTACTCCACCACCTGACGCAGTTTTGGAACCGGCCTGTGCGCCTACCTATGTCAACCGTGACCGACTATCGCCCAAAAATGCTGCTGGTGGTGGTCTGGTTAAGGGGGATGACGGGGCCAAAAGGCCACATTACTGGGGGCATCGAGAACGGCTGAGAACTCGCTTCCTTAAGGGCGGTCACGCGCCAATGCCCGAGTACGAGCTGCTAGAGCTACTATTGTTCAACGCGATTCAACGGATTGACGTAAAACCACTGGCAAAGCGCCTCCTGGCTGAGTTCGGTGATTTGAATGGCGTCATTGCTGCGTCCAAGCATCGTATTCTTCAGGTCGAAGGTGCAACCGATTGGGTCTACTACCATCTCCGTGTGGTCGAGGCCTTCGGGCACAGGATGGCCCAGGCCCAAGTGATGAAAAGGGACGTCGTGTCATCATGGGAAGCATTGGTGACCTACTGCCGTACTGCCATGGCCCACCGAGAGGTTGAGCAATTCCGTGTCCTGTATCTGGATCGTAAGAACGTCTTGATTGCCGATGAAGAACAGGCACGAGGTACTGTTGACCATGTGCCAGTCTATCCGCGTGAAGTCGTCAAACGTGCTTTGGAACTCAACGCGAGCTCATTAATCTTGGTCCACAACCACCCATCAGGAGACCCGACTCCCAGCAAGGCAGATATCGAAGTGACTGAGCGCGTACAGGATGCCTGTGACACATTGGGCATTTTGATACATGACCATGTTATTGTCGGGAAGAAGGAGGAATACTCTTTCAAAAGCAACGGGTTTCTGTAGAGGTTTCCTCAAGTGGTTTTAAAGTACGGAAACTATATCGCCTCATGAAATACTTGATGTTTGCCATAGTTGTGTTTCTGGCTGCGCCAGCAATTGCGGGTTCCCTGCACGTCCGAGACGCTGACACAATCGTCGTAGACGGCACTCCGGTTAGGTTCCAAGGCGTTGACGCGCCCGAGCTGGACACACTAGCTGGTCAGGACGGAAGGCGCTGGATGGTGAACTATCTGCGTGGCAAATCCATACGATGTGAACTGACTGGTGAGAGAAACGGAGACCGCTTTATCGGGACATGCTATGCGGACGGCGAAAACATCAGCGCCGCTGTTATCGCCGCAGGGCATGCGCTAGACTGTCGTAGGTATTCAGGTGGCCGATACAGGCACCTAGAGACGTCAGCAGCGAAATCACGGCTCAAGCGGGCCGGTTATTGTAGGTGATGAACTGAAGCGAGTATCGGCGTCGCGGACATGTACGACTTTGCCTTCAAGCGTCGTTGCATGACCACGCAATGCTGCAAAGCGGCCCACTGCGAGAATAGCAGCTGTAAAAGTTCACTTCATTCTGCATCTCCCAAAGCCAGTAGTAGGAGACAGGCTAGAATAGGTGATCCTACAAAACTGATAAGAACCCAAATCAGTTGGCTACGATTTCTCCGTTCCGCCATACCTGCGGGCAGCAGGATATACAGCCAGACCAGGAAAAAGAACGCCAACGCTCCCGCGATAATTACAAATTGTTGGTCCATCACCAGCCGCCCATGTACTTAAGTTCGCCGGTTTCGAGGTTCATCGCATGAGTTGAGCCAACCCGCATATACATGTCGTTGGAGCCAAGGTGCATGAACATATCTTCGCTGCCCATACGCATATATGTCTGCCCATCAATGGGGTTCACCCAAACTGTTTGGGTATGAACTTGGGATGCTGCGCCGGAAGCCGTCGGAGCGCCCGCGGGCACAGGTGTGTAGGTCGGAGAAGGCTCAGTTTCTTCTACGGCGCAAGCCGCAACTGCCGTTAGTCCAATGATTGCTATCTGTCGGTTCATGCATCTAGCCCGCATCACTTGGTTAACACAAAATCTAATATTTCGTGCAATTACATGCATTTGAGTGACAGCCAAAAACGTCTTATTTTTTGCCAAAATTGCATCGCGCGTTCTTGCCGAAGATATCAGCAAGCGCCTCCCATTCGCCAGTGTGGTGAATTGAACACAATATCATGGTTTGCCAGGATACCGCGCCGTTCGATGCCTTTGCGGTAACTTATCATAACGCCAAAATTCACAAATGGTATTCAATCCAGTGGGGGCTAGACAGCGCGTCTGAGTAGTTGGCAGCAAGGAGACTATAAACTCAGAGCCGCCATTCGCTGCGCAGCGCATCAGTGACCGCTGTGCGGGCACACCGGACTTTTGCTCATGCGGCTTTCCCTTACGCAGAGAATGTTCGCGTCCGCAGCAAGTTTTTGGCGATGCAGCGGATTTTCCGTTTCCGGTCATTCAAAGAGGCAGATTTCGCCAGAAATCTGAACCTACCCTTTACGGGGGACTGATCCTACAGACGCACGTTTCTTTCAACGCGCGGCACAGGCTTTCAGAGACAAATTGCCAGATTTGTGTTATCTTTCCTGCAGATATTTTTTTGAGGAGTTTTAACGATGTCGCTTTGGAAATCTCTAGGCATTCTTGCCACGCTTGGTGTGACTACCACCGTTAACGCACAGTCCTTCACCCTGCCATTGCCACCCGTCAGCGAAGACGAGCGGCTGTTCGCCCTGGAATCCGCTTCCGACCAGGAAATCGAGGGCGCAGAGCAATTAGCAGAACTGCGGATGCTGCGAATGGCCGAAAGTCTCTGCGGCCCCGACGATATGCAGGACGTAGAACTCTACGACGGAACGCTGGGTGTGACACAAGAATTCGTCGCCAATCATGAACCGTCGACAGGCCAGATCCAGTGGCGCGATAATCTTGCCGACACCTTCGGCGACGGCGCGGGCAACGTCAGCGGTGTGAGATGGTGCACTGGAACGCTGATAGCCGATGACATGTTCCTGACAGCCGGACATTGCTTCGACCAGAACGATGATCCCTTCGGCTGGCAGACCCCCGCGCGGCTCGTGGACGGCGACAAGGTTCTGGCCGAGCCGGACGAACTGGCAACGCTGATGAATGTCAACTTTGGCTTCCAGATCGACGCCGCCACCGGAGATCTACGCGACCCGACCGTGGTGCCTATCGAGCAAATGTTGGAGTATCGGATCGACGGGCTTGACTTCGCCGTAGTGCGTCTCGGGCAGACCGAAAACGGGATGCTTCCCGGCAAAACTTTCGGCATTCGCGAGATGCACACTGCCGGAATCAGCGATGGCGATTCTCTCACCGTGATCCAGCACCCCGCCGGACGGCCGAAGAAAATCGAGGCGGGAACAGAAACCTTGGACGACGGCACCTTTGTGACCTACGGGGATCTTGATACGCTCGGTGGATCTTCAGGCTCTGGCGTTCTGAACGACGAAGGTCGGATCGTCGCGGTGCACACTAACGGCGGCTGTGGACCGTTCTCTGGGCAGAATCTCGCTCTATCATTGGCACGGATCGCCCAAGTCTCTGCCCACGTTCAGTAGCCCGACTCATCGCCGATCCAGATTTCAATGGTCGCGATCCGATCATCTGTCAACCGTGTGGCGTGGTTGACGAACGCCACATCGTTCTCCGGCGTCCAGCCGGGGCCCGGAGTCATGTAGGTATGAACCGCCAAGATTTCCGGCGCCTCTTCGAGAAAGATCGGCGAACCCGACATTCCGCCAGTGGTATCGATCAGATGATCCACCTGGAACTCCGAGGCGCGGACGATTTGCCCCGCGCCGCGATACTGTCTGCCGCGGGCGATAGCTTCGCCAGGGTAGCCGTGAATCACGGCCTCACTGTCGATATCGGCGTTGTCGAACGCCCTGAGGTCTAGAAGCCCGGTTTCCGCTCCTACCTCGCAATCGAGGAAAAGTACCGCAAGGTCGTAGTCTGGGTCCAGGTTGAGCCACTCCGGAAACAAGTTGATCTCCCGGACACCGCAGCTACCAAATGGCTGGATCGCGGCGTTCCGTCCTGGGATTACCACGTAGTCGCTGTGCCATTCGGTCGTATACACGCAGTGGCCGGCGGTCAGCACCGCGTCCTCGGCGACCATGGCGCCGCTGCACAGATTGTCTTCGCCGCGACCATCCACGTAGAGGATCTGCACGATGGAGCTCGATGGCGGATCGGTTGTCGGATTGACTGCGACCCGGTCGTCATCTCCTATGAGTCCGAATTTGGCGATGGCGTCGTCATCCTCGGTTGCCGGCTCCAATTCTACGTAAGGGGCAAATCCGGGCGCGGCGCGGGACAGGCGCTGGAGTTCATCGGCTGGAACCAGGCCCGACGCGCGTGCCTGCCCAGCGGGCACACGGCGGCGCGGGGCCTCCAAGTCGACTATGCTCTGAGTGCGCTCGTCCAGCCGGTAGATTACAGTTTCCACGGGTTCGGCCGAGGCTTGGATGGCGCGGGAAACCAATACAAAGTAGGCCGCAAGTCGGATCGACCCGGTCATTCGGGTAGCGACTGGATTAGAAACAGATCCTTCAAGCGCGAGTCGTGCAGCCGGTTCGGCACGTGGTTAGCAATCAACTCGAAGATTTCGCCGCTGCGGAACAACTCGGCGAGAACGTCGTCGATCCGGATGCGTAGGTCGTCATCGCCCAAGCGCACCGCGATGGCGTAGGGTTCGTAGGACAAGCTGCCTTGCCCTAAGACATGGCTCTGATTCAGCGAGTCGTTTGCAGCAAGGATCTCCTCGATCAGTTCGCGGTCGGCTATGTAGGCATCGAGCTTGCCGTCCGCCAGCGCCGCGGTCGCCTCCTCGTGACTTGGCAGCGCCAGGAATTCGAATGGTACCCCTCTGCCGCCGACGATGTCGCCGTCCCGCCATTTCTCGTAGATCGTCGAGCCTTCCAGAAAGCCCACCATCACCGTTTCACTATAGTCCTCGTTCTCCAAAACTGCCTTCGGCAACAAGAGAGCCGATCCAGTTAGGAAAGTGATGAGGCTGTATTCAACGCCGTTACGCCGCCGCTCCATGGTTACCGTGGTGGCTTCACACAGCATATCGCAGCCACCGGACTTCAGAACGTTGAACCGGTCCTCGGCCGTCACCTCAACTAGCTTGGGCTCAACTCCGCTCTTCTTGGCTACCCTGCGACAAATCTCTACGGAATAGCCCGAAGCTTGACCGGCCTCGTTCTTGTAGGAAAACGGCGCTGCGTCGGTCCGATAACAGATCGCATCGGCCACGGCGGCATCTATCATCCAGACCAATGCAAGCCCCGTAGCGACTAGCCCGCGACCTAGCACGTGGTGCATCCGGGGATCGTGCTGCAGTCAGTGGAATAACCACAACAACCATCGCAACAGCACCATTTCTCGCCGGTGGAATCGATAGTCAGCGTCGAGGACTGGGCCGAACAAATCGGCACTCCACCGGACAACAGCGGCACCACGGCCAGAGCAAGAATTAGGCGTGTCATATCATCGAATTCCTTTGATCATATCGTACATCTTTCCGGATCCCCCAGATCACGCAGTTCGACATCGGTCGAATAAAACATCGCAAGCATAAGGTGAGTCAGGTAATCGACCATGGTTTCGCGCCTGATGCCGATGGTCTCGGCCGCATCTTTCGTCTTTTGCAGTTTCTTGACGTGGTCGTAGAGCACCCCCTGCCAACTGGCGTATTCCATGTATTCGCAAATTACATCGATGACCCCGTTTGACAGGTCGACCCGCCGTTCCTCGCGTGACCTAAGCCCCCGACCGTTCCTCACATAAGCCTGGTTCACGTCCCAGAGGTCGATAACGATGGGATCGCTATGAAAGATCGGGGATAGATCGACGATGGCCTTCCAGACGCGAAGCTCCTCGCGGTCGGTCACGCATTTGACTTTCAGGACCACGTCGTTGAAGAGGGGCGCTTGCTTTAGAATGTCCAGTTTAGATAGGCCGGCATCGGTCAGGAAGTTTCGGAAGTGTAGCTGCGCGGGGTAACTCGCAAAATCTGCTTTGTGCTCCTCCCGTTCGTCCCTGAGGGCTTCGTTCAGATTCAAGAGCTTGTTGCGGTTAAGCGCCGTGTCAGTGTAAACCTCGATTTTCTTAGGGTTGCCGAGCGAGCCATAAGTGTCGGTCTCTTCACCGCAACTGGTGGTACGCACGATCGTACGGTCACTCTCCGAGAGTGCCTTGGCTACATTAATCATGTTGTCGGGCGGGTTCCTCAAAGTGCTGACAGCGAACAACGCCCGAAAGGTTTCCGCTGCGATCGACGGCGTTACCACCTTTATCTTCGTGGCGCGGCTTCTGATCACGCCATCCGGCCCTTTCGTACAGAGACTGTAATAAAGCGGACGAGGATATTGCGCCCCTTCACGTTCGGCATTGGGATGGTACTTGGTGGAATAGGCGTAAAACATCGCGCGCCGCACCTGACAGGCCGGATCTTCGTCGAGCGTTTGGGGATTCCGACGGACGACAAAGGGATCGTCGTTTTCCACTGCATTCTGCGATTTCGAGAGCTCCGCCAATTCCGTGTTGGCAAATTGCAAATCCTCGACATCCTCGGTCCTGAGATAGGAGAGATAGCCGGCGAGATAGGGCCAGCGATCCTTTGACACCGCAAGGATGGGCAGTTCTTCGGCCGGATCGCACCCGTCGTCGATGCGTTTGCAAACCTTGAAGACACCCACACCGCGGGCGAAGACGAAGCCCGCGTTCACCGGCGCTACAGCCTTACGGTCGATGATCACGCGTAATCCATATTCCGTTTGGAATACAGTCCGGGTCACACCGTTGATCGTGATGTCGTAGTCTGGCCGCAGTATCAGCCCCATAGGAAAGTAGATTAGCTTGGCCTCGGTGCCGCCCCGGCAATTGATCCATCGCGCCGGGCCGGTGTTGATCGTCACCCAGAATTCCGCCTGCTCAGAAAGTTCCGATGCCGGGCTCGGCACTAAGTTCCAGTCCTCGGCGGCCACCTCTGGGTACCTCAGGCCCACCCGACGTCGAAAGTGCGTAGTACAGGGATCTTCGTTGGCCAGTTCGCGCGAGATTACATCTTCGAGGGATATTTCGCTCGTCGCGTCATCCAACTGGGTGCGCGTCAGGAAGGTTTGGATCTCATTCTCGAAAGCCTCGACGGCGACAACTTTGTAGCTTGTTGGGATCGCATAGGTCTGCGACAGCCGCGCGCCGGCGGCGATGCCGATCAGTTTGCCGTCAATTGCCACCGGTCCGCCGCTCCAGCCCTCGGAGGTAAGAACGTCGGTTCCAACAAGTCCGTCGGCGTCGATCTCCACCGACTGAAGCGTACCAGTCGCGCGTTCCATTGCGCCGGTTCCGTTATTCGGAAATCCATGGGCAACCACCTGTTTCTTTTCCATCCCAGCAACGAGCCGGAGGAAGGGGACTGCCTCGAACACCTCTCCAGGCCGCGGCGTAAATTTCAGAACGGCCATGTCGAAGCGATCGGATGTGTGGGCGCGTGTGAGATTGCGCGTCGGGTCGGTCGCCGCTGTGCCTCGGACGCCCTTGCAGACAGCGTCGTCGTGATGCAAAATGTGTTGTGCTGTTAGAATCCGACCTTTGTTGTCGATCACAACGCCGGTTCCTCGCCGTGTAACATTGTTATGTGTGCATTCGACATAAACGACAGAAAGCGCTGAAACATCCTGTGCTGCCGTTGGCCCAACAGTGGTAGCTAAAGCACCGAAAAGAATGGCCGTTCTGAAAAAAGCATTTATCACTATTTCTTCCCCCGGAAATCAGAGGCGGAGACCCCTAAAAATAAAGGGCCAAGGGAAAGGTTATCATTCTTTAGAGGATTCTTCAACCTCACGTTGATAGATGCCGCGTATCTCATACTCAGGTGAGGATCACACAAGAGACCGCCAGTCGTATTCGGCTCGCCGCCTCTCATGGAATACTCACTGAATGTGGCCCGCCCCCTGCTGATCTTCATTTATAGCGAGAGTCTTCAGGTTTGTTTTGGGTGGCCTGGTTCCCCGTTTGGCGCAAGCGCGCCGGGCGCGGATATCTCACTTTTCTCAAGCGCCAGGCGCGCTTGCTGCAGTGTCTGGTTGGCCCGTAACGAGTGCGGTCTGATGGTTGTGCAGCCATATCACCCAAGGGCCAGCTTGTGTCGAGCACCTTGCAGACCGCCTACACTTCGTTTGGCATTTCAGCCACGGAAGCTGCAGGATAGATCCGCCCGGGAACAAGAGAAACTCTGATCAAGCCCCGGTTTCTGCGATAAAGCGTCAATACTAGGTGTTCAGTCCCGTCATCTGGTGAATCGACTTAGGATGAATCGATCTGGTTCTGATGTCCAGATTTTGCAGATGTATTCTTAGGGCGTGAGACCAGAGAGCGTCTTGATGCGACGAGCGAAGTTGTACGCATCAAGGAAGTCGGCCAGATGTGTGCGAAGCTGATCGTGGCTTTCATAGTGGTAGCGTTTGACGGTTGCGTCCTTGATCGTGTGGTTCATGGAGCTCAACCTGGCCATTAGCTGTGCTTTTGCCTGTATCGTGAGTTTGAACTTGTGCTAGTGGCATCCTTGCATGTGAAAATGACTAGGAACTGACTTGGTTGAAAGAAATATCGAAGTGCTCGAATTCCTGAACAAGAAATTTGGGGGGAAATACTGCCGAGAAAACAAAAGGCTTACGACATCGCTAAGCGAACGTCAGCTGAGCACTGCGTTCTGCGAACTTGTTGCGAAACGTCAAGGTTGGATCGAATTGAAAGCGATCCAAGTCAGTGGTGAAAATAGGGGACAAGGAATTGGGACTCAAATGCTCCAAACTTTGTGTGCCGCTGCAGATATGTTTCAGATAGAGCTATGCTGCACGCCAGCATTTTCTGGTGAGAAAAGAGAGCGGCTACAGTCCTGGTACTCAACATTTGGATTTTATGAGCAAGAATTGTCGCTAGAGCTTATGCGTGCTCCGGTGCCTATGTCCTAAAGCGCACAGCGGAGACGGGCGAGCCAGTCGCGGGCGCCCAACCAACTCCAATCAGATCCACTTCACATCCCATCGCAGTGTCACAGTCGCACCGACCCTTTTGCCGATTTGGATACCCATTTGCTCGAAACGGCGCATGAATTCGGCGCCTGTCTCACCATATTTACGCTCTAGGATCTCAGCCTCTTCCGAACCGGAAACACTAACGATGGCACGATGTGCGTTCTCTTCCAGATTTCGCGGATATTCGCCTTCCGTTGAGATGGGGGCACCGTTTTTGTCAAAGAACTGGCCTTCAGTGACAACGACCTTGAATTCGTTTTCTGATGCTGTTTCCAGTTTTTTGATACGCTTTCTCATGCTCATTTTGCTGCCTCCAAAGCCGAGATCCGGCGTTCGAGTTCGGTTGTTTCCAGCACCCGCCGATATTGCTCAACCAGCCCCATGACCGTTGCACCCTCCAATGGTGTCACTTCGCCCTGGGAAACCGCCTGTAAGACCGCCTGAGCGGCCTCTGACGCGTCGGCAGCGGATTTGATGGGCGGCAGGTCGAAACTAACCGGCGCGTCCTTCCTCGTAGGCGCTATCCGCTCCAAGCAAAGGCGCAAGGCCGTGCTGTCACCCTCTAGCGCCATTTCCACCGCCTTCTGCGTGATTGCTTCTGACTGCCCCTCAAGCAGCTCCTCAACCGCGCGTGTGACCTTGTGACGTGCTCCTCTAGGTCGTCCTGAGTTACCAGTTGCGAAAGTGCCGTCCGGGTTTCGCTCGTCCGTAGTCATGCCGTTTTTTCGGTCTGATTCATCCGTCATTGCTCATACCTCGCTTGTTGGATTGTTCGTTGTTTTCGGGCCGGAAGCCCCTTTTGACCGGAAGCGGTCAACATATGTAATTAATAAACCCCTCCCCCCGTACACTAGGACACCTCCTTTGCTGTGAGCAGTGAATGGACGTTGGGCAAATCAGGGCGCATGCGCAGAAGTTGATAAGTCCTATGACTGCGGCCAACCGAGTACTCCTTTGCTACTCCGAGAAGGCCCGCATGGCGGAGTGACGAGATAGCGTTTGAAAAACGGCGGCGTCCCAAACTGGTGTGACCAGCCTTCGCCATTCCCGCGTGATCCAAGGCAAATGTCTTGCCAGCGATATGGCCGTGGTTGGCAAGGAGAGTTGCCAATAGTGCGATGGCATCAGATGCGTTGTTGTAACCTGATAACTTGTCCAACGCGGCGCGGTTCATGCGAAACTCACTGTCGCGGTCTCGGAACACTTTGCCCTCCAGCCTCTTGGTCCAGGCCCAGTCGACGATTTTGCGAAGTTCAGTATCTGGCAACGTGGCAGGATCTTCGCATTCGTCATCACGGATGAAGGCTAGGTTGCCGAAGAGCTCTTCTGGGCCGTCGACCGCCTCCACCATTCCGATTGCGGCAAGGCTCAGTTCGCGGTTGCGGTTGCCTATCGTGATAGCTTCGGTGCGGAATTGCGTCGCGCCCGTTTCTAGTAGAATCGCGGGCAAATGGTTCACACCCAAAATTCCGGCTAATGGTTGATATGTGCCTCCATCTGGCCGGATAGAGTACGGTCCGACAACGTAGCTACTGGAGCCGCGCTTCACGTCTACAGGGTAGCCCTCGTTACGTAGTTTGGGTGCCTGCCCGCCAACATCCCTAAAGTACAAATGCACTCCACGCGGTGTGGACACGTGGACCGGAGACGCCCCGAAGCGCGCCTCCATGTCCTTTACCAAAGATGGGCTGTGTTCGTCGCAATCGACGACTGCTAGGCCATCTAGGCGAACCCCAAAACAGGAGCTGCCTTTGCCGTACATTGGTCCTAACACGCGCTTGAGTGGCAGGCGTGATGGATCGGCCAAGCTGAGAAGTGGGGACTTCCCGTCGACGCCACCTCCAAGCGGCAACAAGCTGTGTCCCAGTGAGTGAAGGCGGGACATTTCTTCAACCGGCACGCAGCCTGATTGGGTGTTGAGTGCTTCGTGACGTCCCATCTAGGCCACCTCCGCCTTGCTGAGCGCATCAATGAACTCAGGCAGCAATTCAGCCTTGAAGGCGACTCCTTGTTTGCCAGGTAGCATCTCTCCGTCTTTCGAGACGAAGAACACGCGGATGTTGATGAGGTCGTGCCCTTGGAAGTCATCTCGGCTGACACGGTATTCCTCGCGGCTGTTCTTGGGGATCTGGGTAATGAGGGCCATTAGCGACCCTCGCCGTAGTAAAGGGTTGCTACGATGCGTGCAGCGGCTT